>NZ_DATGKU010000117.1:0-113914 GCF_035294505.1 Chthonomonas sp.
CCTCCAGAAATATAAGATGAAGGCTTAGCTTATTAGCCGATGCAAAATCTCCAGCGCCTCTTCCCTGTAGCGAATACAGTGGGAGAGGCGTTCTGCTTAAGAAGGAGAAAAAGTGATGGATGATGCTGCGCGTACGCTCCCACCAGAGCTTTTTCGGTACGGCGGTCTTGCCGTTCCAGAAGGGGTGATGATGCGGGGGCGACGTCATTTTGCCATCGCCTGCCGTCTGCCCGACGGCACGATTCTGGTGGACAAGGAGCGGTTGGACTCGCGATGGCTCTATCGGCTTGGCAATGTGAACATCCCTTTCTTGCGTGGCATTTTTGCCCTGCTCGATACAATGACGTTGGGAATAAGGTCTTTGCTGTTTGCCTCCCAGGTGCAGGTGAAAGCCATGCAAGGGGAGGAGGTGCGGGTAGACACACCGCAGGGCATCAGCAATGGCGCCATCCTAAGCACGGTGATCCTCAGCTTTCTATTTGCGCTTTTGCTGTTCAAAGCGTTGCCCACCTACCTTACCCAGCTTTTCGCACGAGGGCCTATGTCGCCGGAGAAGGCGCATCTGCTGAACCTTTGCGACGGCCTGATTCGTTCGACTCTCTTTTTAGGCTACTTGGGGCTTGTTTCGCGAGACAGACATATTCGCCGGCTTTTTATGTATCATGGAGCCGAGCATAAGTCTATCAATACGCTGGAGTCGGGGCAACCGCTTACAGTAGAAAACGCCATGCGCGCTTCCCGTATTCACCCGCGCTGTGGCACCAGCTTTGCGGTGCTGGTGCTGTTCTTGGATTTGGTGAGTGTGACCTTCTTGCCGCGCCCTACCTCGTTTCTGTGGCGCTTCTTGCTTCAGACAAGCATCGTGCCGATCATCGCGAGTGTTGGGTACGAGTATATCCGTTTGGCAATGCGCCTACAACAGATTCGGGCACTGCGATGGTTGCTTACGCCCACCTTGGCTGCGCAATATCTAACCACGCGTGAGCCGGAAAGGGAGCAGGTGGAGGTGGCCCTAGCCGCCCTCTATGCGGTTTTAGAGGCCGATGGTTACGAACGGTTTGTTCCCGCCTCTGTCCTCTCGGGGCGTGCCTAGTTTTGCTTTTTTGATGGGCCGCTGTGCAGAAACACGAACCGGCGGATACGCTTGCCTACCACTTTGTGGCTGCTAAAACGTATTCAGAATGGAGCCTTGTAACCATCTGCGAGGAGCGCATGATGCCCCATCGGATTTTATGGGACGGTGATTGCGGTTTCTGCCGACGTGTGGTGGAGTGGTTTTTACGGCACGATAAGCAGGGGCTGTTTGAAGCCATCCCCTATCAAGACGACGCCAGTATAACGCCGGAATTGAGACAGGCATGCACGCAGGCGGTTCATGTGATCACAGCCGATGGGCGTATATTGAAGGCGGGGCGGGCAACCCTGTTTTTGCTAGAGCAGATCGGAGGCCGTCGCTTGGCGAAATGGTTATCTTGGCCACCCTTTCTAAGGGTTGTTGAAGCGTTTTACCGATTTGTGGCCCGTCACCGCAGCCTGTTCGACCAAATCCTGTTCCCACGTGCAAGGCGGAAGGGAGAGAGTTGTTATGTCCGGCGTCGTTCCTAATTGCCGGTATACAGGCCAGCAGGATGTGGAATTGTCTCGCATGCGTGTGGTTATGCAGCAAAAGTGGCGCCAACTGCTGTTCCTTCACTGGGCGGTGCCGGAAGCGAGTTTGCGTCCCTACGTGCCGCCTGCGCTGCAGATAGATACCTATCACGGCCAGGCCTATGTGGGGCTTATTGCGTTTACGATGCGGGAGGTGCATCCGTGGTGGGCGCCTCCACTGCCAGGTTTGTCTTATTTTCACGAGACGAATGTGCGTACTTATGTTCACCTAGAAGGCAAAGACCCTGGGGTTTGGTTCTTTAGTCTGGATGCCTCGAGTCCCATTGCGGTGGCTATTGCACGCACGTTATGGAAGCTTCCCTACTTTTGGGCGCAGATGCGCGTAGAGAGAACCACGGCGCGTGAGGTGCACTATCTCTCGCGACGTGTGAGGCAGCCGAATGCCTATAGTGCTTTGCATTGCCGATTATTGGGAATGCCTACAGCACATGCTGTGCCGGGCACGTTAGAGCACTTTTTATTGGAGCGGTATGTGCTCTATGCCCTGCAGGATCGGCAGCTCTATCGCGGGCGGATTCGACATCAGCCCTATGCGTTTCAGCCTGCAGAAATCCTGCAGCTAGAGGAGGGTTTGCTATCGGCGGTCGGTTTGGAAAGACCCGACGTTTGCCCTCATGTCCACTATGTAGAGGGGGTAGACGTTGACATTTTACCATTGCAGAAAGTAGGGTAACCGGTGGAAACCTTGTTGTTAGCGATGGACTGTCTGCAAAACGCTGATCAGGAAAAAAGCCATCGCGTTGTTGGTGCCGTGAACGATCATGCTCATCCAGAGTGAACGCGTCTTTTCGTAAACCAGCGCTAGAGCCATGCCGATGAAGAAAATGGGCACAAATTCTAGCGGATCCAGATGCGCGATAGCAAATAGCAGGGAGCTAATGGTGAGACCCCAGCCTATACCGAGCCGATTCCTTAGGGAGGCATAAATACCACCCCGAAATAGCGTCTCCTCGGCAACGGGAGCTAAAACCGCGCCGATAATCACAAAGCCAAAACGTTGCCAGCCGTGCAGTTGTCGAAATATGTGCTCTGCCAGTCCCTGGTTATGCAGGAGCCAGCTCGCGTGAGGAAACAGGGCTGTGAGCAATTCCTGCTGGACTCTACCGATGACAGATCCCATCACAAAGACCCCAATGCCTAGCCATGGAGCGATGAACAGCAGTTCCGATGGGGTTGGCGGTCTGAAACCGGCTTGTTGGAGGGTAAGATTGCGGCGGCGGATAAGCCAAACGCCCAGCGCAAAGAGAAGAAGTTCGAAAACCACCTGTGTGAAGAGACCGATGGTATAGTTCGAACCACTTTTTGAGACGAAGTGTAGGAGTGTGGCGAGAAGTGAGAAGAGGCCCCCTGCGATCCAGGTGCCCCAGAGCGAGCCGATTCGCTCGTAGAGCAGGGTGATTAAGAGAATGAAGAGAGCACTCAAGGCGGCTTGGATAAGCGAAAAATGTATCAAGAGGGCGAGCGCTCCGGCAAAGCAAGCAACAAGCAGACACGACGCCCAGACGCCATGGGTTCTACGCAGGGAACGGTAGAGCCAAGCTTGAAAGAAAAGGAGTTGTGCCGGCAGAGCAATGAGCAGCGTGAGAATAAGACTGAGAAGAGGAAGTCGAAGGGAGAGATGTGCTATTCGAGCAAAAAGTTGCAATTGTTGTTGGGCATAGGGAGCGAATGCCGGCACCTTTTGCAACGTGGAGAAGAAAGAGGTAAGCGCGTTTTGAAAAAGTGCAAGCAAGGGAATCTGGGCTAGGCCCCATGCTAGGGCGTAGAGCACCTGTCGGCTAGATGGCGGGAGAAGCCCTATCTGCTCACGGGTTGCATTCCCGCGCACCAGCAATCTCCACGCGAAGAGCGCCAACAGAATATTTAAGAGGATCGAGTAAACCAGATGGTCTGTATAGGATAGCTTTGATGCCAACATTTATTTTAAGCTCCTCTGTGTGGAACACGATGCACTATTTGTTCAGATAGCGCAAAAGCTCCTCTTCGTCTGGACTGCCGGTAAGCTGCAGAAATATCTCTTCAAGGCTAGGGGCGTTCTTATCGGCGGAGGTGGTGAGCGCTTGCGCTTTTAGCTCCTCTACCGTGCCTTGAGCGATAAGGCGTCCCTTGTTAATGATCGCCACACGATGGCAGAGCTGTTCGGCTATGCCGAGACTGTGGGTTGAAATAAAGACGGCAGCGCCACGTTGGGTGAGCAGGCGAAGCACCAATTGAATGAGCCTAGCCCCCCGTGGGTCGAGGCCTACGGTCGGCTCATCGAGAAAGACGACGATCGGATCGTGAATGAGCGCTGCCGCCAGCACGATCTTTTGACGCATTCCACGGGAGTAACTGCCGATGAGGGCATCTCCCTTATCCTCTAGCTCGAAGAGATGGAGAAGCTGGTCTATGCGCTCCTTGCGCCCTGAGCGTGGTACGCGATAGAGGTCGGCCATAAGGTCGAGGAACTCCCTTCCGGTGAGTTTATCATAGAGGAAAGGGTTGTCGGGGATATAGGCAAGCAGGCTTTTGGCCGCAATGGGCTCGAGATGCACATCGTGCCCCCCGATGAGGCAGCGTCCGGCCGTAGGGCGCAGGAGGCCTGTAAGCAGCTTTATGGTGGTGGTTTTACCGGCTCCATTCGGGCCTAAAAACCCAAATATCTCCCCGCCTTCAACCGTTAGGCTAACATCTTGTACTGCCGGTATATCGCCATAGTAACGGGTGAGGTTGTAACATTCGATGAGGGGCATAGTTTAGCCTCGATGCCTTGTCTGTTGCAGAGCGAAGTTGGGGCTGGCCCAGCAGCCTGTTATCTGCCCGCATACGGCGCGCTCTACAGAGGCAAGGTCGTGCAGTACCTCGATTTGAGAATAGCCCGCCTCTTCAAAAAGCGCCTGTACTTGCGGGGCTTGTCCCCATGCGACCTCCACTAGCAGCCAGCCATTAGGTGCTAGCAGATGCCGAGCCTGTTCCACGAGCACCCGATGAAAGGTAAGCCCATCCGGCCCCCCATCCAACGCATGGCGCGGTTCGTGGTAACGAACCTCCGGCTGCAACGTGCCGATCTCCGCCGAGGGAATATAGGGAGGATTGGAGACGATGAGCGCAAAGCGATGTGGTTTGAGGGCAGAAAGTTTATCGCCACGTAGGAGCGCGAACCGCTCGGCCACCTGATGGCGTCGGGCATTTTGAAGGGCTATAGACAGCGCATCTGCCGCGATATCCACGCCGAGCGCAAAGGCTTCTGGGATATGTTTCAGAAGGCTAATCGCAATGCATCCGCTTCCGGTGCCTATATCGGCAAATACGGGAGGGTGAGAGGTTTGTCGTAAGCAGACGATACCGCGTTCCACGAGCAGTTCGGTCTCTGGGCGTGGGATCAGTGTCGCCGGGGTAACAAGGAACTCCAGCCCAAAAAACTCTTGAGTGCCCCGAAGATAGGCTAAGGGCGTACGTTGGATACGGGCGTTTATCAACGCTTCGAGGCGTTTTTGTTGTTCAGCGGATAGAGAGCCTACTAGGCCTGCGGCCACATGGGAACGGGGCTTTCCGGTGGCGAGACTTAGCAGAATCTGGGCCTCTAAACGTGCTTCCGGTATGCCCGCCGCCTTAAGCCGCCTCTCGACGGCGTTTACTGCGTCTGAGGTCGAAACAGTCACCGTCTTCAACTCTCCCTAGGACGCTTTCACCCGTGCTGTTGCCACCTTATCGTCGGCAGGCTCGTTTCCTTCCGCTGCCTCTTTCAGGCGTTCAGCCTGGTCGGCTGTGATGAGGGCGTCTATGAAAGGTTGAATATCCCCATCCATGATGGCGGAGATGTTATAGATGGTGAGGCCGATGCGATGGTCGGTGACGCGCCCATCGGGAAAATGGTAGGTGCGAATCTTCTCGGAACGCTCCCCCGTTCCCACTTGGGAGCGTCGTGCGCCTGTGCGCTCTTCCTGTTGCTGACGACGTTGAATCTCATAGAGACGTGTGCGCAGCACGTTGCGAGCTTTGATTCGGTTTTGGAGTTGGCTTCGTTCATCTTGGCAGGTGACCACGATGCCGGTGGGTTTATGAATGAGGCGAATGGCAGTAGCCACCTTCTGTACGTTCTGGCCTCCAGCGCTGGAGGAATGGTACACCTCCTCGATGAGGTCATCCTCGTTCAGTTCCACGTCCACCTCTTCAGCCTCCGGCAACACGGCCACGGTGACGGTGGAGGTTTGGAGGCGGCCGTTCGATTCGGTAACGGGCACGCGCTGTACCCGATGAACTCCCCCTTCATACTTCAGTTGGCTATAGGCGCCTTTGCCTTGAATCTCGAAGACGGCCTCTTGCACACCGCCAAGACCGGTCTCTTGCAACGAGAGGATATCCACCTTCCATTTCCGTCGTTCTGCGTAGCGTATGTACATGCGCAGCAGTTCGGCGGCAAAAAGTTTCGCTTCCTCCCCTCCGGCCGCAGGGCGAATCTCCACAATAACGTTGCGTTCGTCGTTGGGGTCTTTGGGCAGAAGCAGGAGGCGTATCTGCTGGGCTAGCTCCTCTTGTTTTCTCTCGGCCTTTTCAAGCTCCTCCTGATAGAAGCTGCGCTCTTCGCCTTCGGCGGTCTTGAGCATCTCTTTGGCGTCGGCGATGTCTTGCTCGACGCGTTTGTACTGCTGATAGGCCAGAACCACGTCCTCGATCTCGCTTTGTGCCTTTCTGGCAGTCATGTAGCGTTGATAATCGGAGCTAAATTCGGGGTCGTTGATCTGGTCTGTCAGCTCTTGATAACGTTTTTCTAGTTCTTCTAGTCGGTTTCTTGCCTGTTCTAACAACACGGTCAGGTTTCCTTATCCTCAGAGAGGTTTGATTTCTGATCTTATAATACGTATTTGTTAGGTTTCGTAGCGAGGAAAATTTGACCTTTTATTTTACCCTTAGGGTCGGTTCGTAAGGGCTTGATGGAAATGAGAAGAATAATATGATGAGGCAGATGCCAGACTATTGATGGGATTGGTCATCAGAACTGCAAACTAAAGGGGCTTTTGCCAAACGTACACGCACTTCCTTCCCGTTTCTCGTCCATGTACGCCCATCTGTTGGCTGCTATTGCCTTTCCCATCGGGCAGGACGAGGATATTCTCTACGGTAAAACCGAGTTTTTCGGCGATGTCGGAGAGAATCGTATCTACCGAGATGCTGACCCCTGCATAGCGAACATTGTCGTTAACCATAAAGAGGAAGCCCCCTGGTTTTAGGATACGGTAGCATTCCGCAATGACGCAGGCTAGCTCGTAAAAGTAGCCTCGTACCATACGCGGTATACCGGCGTTATTTAGCGCGTTTCGTGCTTTTTGGTACTCAAGGTATTCGAGGATGACTTGAAGAAGCTTTTGTTGATCAACAAGAGATAGGACAGAGTGCCATTTTGAATTCATGGCTAAAAGGTCTTTCATACGATTTTCAACGGTGGCACTCAGCATCTGCTGACGCAGGGTGCGAAAGCCTTTTTCGTCAACACCCAACAGCGCAAGCTCTAGAGCATAGGTGCGCGTGTAGTCGTACCGATTACAATAGGGAGGAGATGTAACAATCGCGCGATAGGCGGTATCTGGAAAGGTAGGGAGTAGTTCTAAGCAAGAGCCGTTGAAAATGCGGATGCGGCCGGCAAACTTTTCCGTTGGGAAAAGAGTGGCCGTGGATTGGGTGATAGAGGAAGCGACATCCGAAAGAATCTCGGAGATCTTTGCTTGAATGGCCATGTCAAAGGGAAGTATCGGCCCTTTATCGAATTGCTTTTTACCCTGCGTGCGTCCAGAACGGTAGTCCCAGCGCAGATACTGCCCGTCTTTGCGCGTAAAGCTCACCGATTCGAGCACACACAGAAGCGCAAAGCGAAGAACGAGCTGCAATTTTTCGTTCTCTCTGTTACAGGCCGCAAGATATCTCTCAATCGCCACTTTCGTTTCCTCAGGATAGGCACCTCGTGTGATAGCAACTTCTGGAAGCGGAGAGATGGCGGTTTCCTCTTTCCAAGGAGTTGATATCGCCCAATGGCGTAAAGTCTCGAAATCGGAGGCACAAAAGGCAGAGGATAGCATCTGTTTGGTAAGGATGATCTGTTGGCCTATGGGAAGCAGCTCTATACCATCTGCGTCTAAGCCAAGGGCGCTAGCAGCAAAAAGAGATGTCCCACTGCCGGCAAACGGATCACAAATGGGGCCATCCTGAATGCGATACCGGTGCAGAATGTACTCCACAAAGGCCGCAGAGAAGGCTTCCTTGTATTTGTACCACCGGTAGATCGGTCGTTGCTTGTTCGCTTGAAAACTGACGAGCGTGCGAGATAGCTGTGGATCGAGCAGGAATGCGTCCTGGAATTTGAGATAAAGGCGTTTATCACCCTCTATAATAGGCTTAAGCGTGTTCTCCTCTACAGACCGGTCGAGCAAGGTTGTGTGCGTGCTGTTTCTTTTAGGAGGGCAAGTCATAGTATAGTTTCCTCAACAGGTTCAAGAGAGTGGCTCATGGTAGTTTACCTGTTTCTAAGTTGCAGCGGGAAAACTCTGCCCCTCGTGGGCTGCGAGGAGAGCCGCCTTCCCCTTCCAGCCTGAAAAAACTTCCGCAACAACCCACAATGTCGGCAGGTGCGTTCCGCTTCCGTGCAGTATAATGCAGTAACCTACTCCACGATGAAGATGCCTCCAGTGCCTCCCACAACTAACGTAAGACTGGCGAAAGTCAGCAGTTCCCGCTGAACTTGGAACTCCCACCCCTTGTGGGTGGGGAGACTTCACGCTCTTGCAATCGTTTAATGTGTTGAGGTAGCTGCCGAGCTTTTAGAAGGAAGAGTGCGGTCGGGCAGAAGACGGTTCAGGTCGTCAAAAAAATCCTCGATGAGGATATTAATGGCGTCGCGCCAATCCGCAAAGAGGTAGGTGTGGCCTGCAATGGTGGTTAGGGGTTGGTCTACGGAGTAGATGCCATGATAAACCGTGTCGCCTTGGGCATCAAGCAGGTAGAACACGCCACGACAGTTGACATGAGAGGGCACATGTTCAAGGCCTCCGAGGAGATCGTAGATATAGTGGCCGTTCACGCGGCGCGGCTCGTCGAGAACGCTTAGCAGGATGAGATCGGCATGGAGCTGACTACAAAGCTGTTGCGCCGTGTAGACACGCGGTACCGGAAAGGTGTCGCCGTGTAGGAGACCGTTATCGGTAAAAAGATCGCGTGGCGTGAAATGATCGGCTGTCAGTTGGGCCTCCACTTTCGATGCGGGAATAACCGTGAAAGCCGTGCGGTCTGCCGTACAGATGGGCAGTTGGTGAGCTGCATGTTTTTCGAGCCGTTGCAAAATCTCCCGATACTTTTGTTGTTGAGCGAGTTGTTTTTGGGTGAGCTTCGCTTCCTCTTTGGGGTTGGGCAGCAGAGTTTGCGTTCCATAGAAGGGCGAAATCACAATAATGCGGCGGGCGCTTGCCAAAATCTGACGTGCTTGTGCCTCGGGAATATCGGCGCGGGCGTGCACCGGGAACAGGAAGAGGAGGCCACTGCAGAGAGCTATCCAGAACTCTTTACGTTCACACATCCCTTCAGCCCTTCAAGAAGAGTATCTCTTTTAGAGACGAAACACCCGCTTTATACGTTCCGCCGCCGGCTATCTACGATGGGCGAGTCTTCTTTGGCGGCGTTCTTCATTGATACGGTAGACGAAAGCCATAACCTCGGCGACTGCAGCGTAGAGATCGGGCGGTATCTCGGCTTCGAGGGGAACCTGACGGTAAAGCGTGCGGGCAAGAGGCGGGTTCTCAACGATAGGGACATCGTGCTCCTGGGCCAGCTCACGAATTTTAAGGGCCACAAGGTCTTGCCCTTTTGCCACAACGACGGGCGCATTCATTCGGTCCGGTTCGTATTTCAGCGCAACAGCGTAGTGGGTAGGGTTTGTCACAACAACATCTGCGGTAGGTACCGCATTCATCATGCGTTTTCTGGCCATCTGTCGTTGCCGCGAGCGAATGCGGCTGCGGACGAGCGGGCTGCCTTCAAGCTGTTTATGTTCTTGCTTTACCTCATCTTTGGTCATACGCAACGATCGTTCATAGGCATATCGTTGGTAGGCATAGTCCAACACGGCGATGGCCAACATCGTGAGCGCAGCACGTACAGCCATCTGGCGCGCCGTTTCCAGCACCTGCTGAACTCCTGTGAGAAGGTCTACTCTTGGAAGGACGATGAAGAGCGGGTAAGCGTTATGGATGGTGTTATAGCAGAGCCAGCCCACGAGGAGGAGTTTGCAGAGGGCTTTTATAAGCTCAACAAGTGCGTTTAGCGAGAGATAGCGGGTTATGCCGTTCAACGGGTTGAGGCGATTCAGATCGGGTTGCATGCGCTGGAGAGCGAAAAGCGGCCCGGTCTGTGCCAGATTAATGGCGATACCCAGCGCCGCCGAGAGCGCAACGAGAGGGCCTATGGCTTTAACAACGGTAAGGCCGAGAGAGGCTCCAAGTTGCATAAGGGTAGACGTGGTAGGCGGAGTGTCGAGAAGATGTGCATAGGAGTAGCGAAAGAAGAGCGCTATCTGCTGGGCGGCGTTGCTGAACAGAGAGGGCATGGCCAAGACAAGACCGAAAAGAACAAAAAGGGATGAGAGGTCGGGTGAACGGGGTACCTGTCCACGCTTTCGTGCTTCCGAGCGGCGCTTGGGAGTTGCGGCCTCTGTGCGATTATCTCCTGCCATTCGTTAGTGTGCCTTTGTGAGCAGTAGATTGAGAGAGTGGTCTATGGCGAGCACGAGTTGGCCGGTTCCGAAGGCGAGAGCTGGCAACAGAATCGCCACGGTCATGATGCCGATCAACAGTTTTGCGGGCAACCCCACAAAGAAAACGTTCACTTGGGGCGCCATACGCGCCATAAAGCCGAGGGCGGCATCGGCCAGAAAAAGTACCCCGATAACCGGCAGGGCAAGGCGTAGCCCGATGAGGAACACCGCCTTGATAGCAGGCAGAATGGCGAGGCCTAGGGCTGAATGAAGTATGGGTGCATCGGGGGGAATGAGCCGAAAGCTGGTGGCAAGCGCCGCAATAAGCAGGAGATGGCCGTTCAGAAGAAGGTAGAGCACGAGAGATAGTTGATTATAGAAGGCGCTCAGCAGCGATGACTGCAGCTCGGAGAAGGGGTCAATAAGATTGATGAAACCAAGCCCCATTTGGGAGTCGGAAAGCGACCCTGCCATTTCCATGGCCGTGAAGAGAAACCGTGCGATATAGCCCAGCATCATGCCGAAGACGAGGTTTTGTGCGATGAAGTAGGCCAAAATGAGAAGCGATGTAGGAATAGGGCCGACGTGAGGAGCGATTTGGGGAAGTAGGGCAAAGGAAAGGCAAAGTGAAGCCCCCAAGGTGGCCAGCGGCGGCAGCGGCCGATTGCCCGGTATCGGTGCCGCAATAAGCACTCCAGCGGTTCTTCCGAGAAGCAGCAACAGCACATAAAAGGTATGTGCGGCGGTAATGGGAACGTTCATAAGATTCTAGCGAGGCATATGGTCGAATGCATAGTGCATAAAGTGCACAAGCGAGGCAAGCATCCAAGGGCCGAAAAGGGCAAGGGCGGCCACTACTGCGAGGAGCTTAGGGACGAATGTCAGAGTATATTCCTGAATCTGTGTGACCGTTTGGAAAATCGAGACGAGCACTCCCGCGACGAGGCCAAAGAGTAGCAGGGGGAGCGAGAGTTGCAGGGTAACGACGAGCATGGTGCGTCCGGCTTCGAGCACCTCTTGTGAGGACATAACGTAGTCTCCCTTTGCAGAAAGAATGAGCGAGGCCGGTGTAACGGCGCGTTGCTTCTAAGGACGGTTTCTCTCTTCCTATTATCGGGATGCAGGGCGGCAGACTGGAGTTTTGGAAAGAGGAAGTTCGACGGTTTCGCTTTTGTGAGGCGGTGAAACTTCGCTAGGGGCTAGAACCCGTATGATGAGGTGTAGGTACATCGCTCCCGGGCGAATGATCTCCCCGTATCGGGAAAATGCTCCAAAATATGGCACAACATTTACGCAGCTATTGACGTGCCATGTGCAGCTGTGATATACTATATAATGTGTGTCATCTCGGGTAGGACAGCGATGTGCCTACCACGACTAGCGCGCAAGAGGTAACCACCCATGGAAACGAACCAGAACGAGTGGAAGAGCGCGGAGAGCGCCATGCCAGAAGGGCCTTCGCTCGAGTTCATTCGAGCTATTGCCGAGCTGCTTGAAACAGACCCCGACGACATTCTGGCAGAGTTGGGCTATGCCCGAGAAGGCGAGGAGCTAGCGACCTCTCGCTAAAAACATTACCCCCTCACAAATCGGGAGAAATCTTTCTCCCGTGTATCATCTGTTGTGATGGTTTCGTAAGCGTTGTGTGCGCATAGGGAAGGGGCGACGAAAGAACTCCACTTTCGCCGCCCCTTTACTGTTCGGTTGGTATCCTTGGGCTGAACTACCGCTGCGAACTATTCGTGCTGAAGTCGTTCTCGCCGTTAGCCGGTTGTTGAACCCCGTTTTGGGATGAGGTATCGCCTGAGGTTGAGTTTTGATTCTCTGTTCCTAAGGGAGCGGGCGGCTGGACACCCGAGTTATTAGGCGATTGCGGAGAAGGGAGCGGGCTGTTAGAAGGATTTTGGGGTAAAACACTGCTGTTTTGAGGAGCAGAGCTTGGCGACGAACCGTTGGTGGAAGGAATGACGATCGGCCCTCCAACCTCCTGATCTCCCCCGTTATTGCTGGGATTTGACGGTGGGGTAGGCGCAGGAGTAGCTGCTCCGGGCAGGGGAGTGGCCTGTTGCACGGACGGTGGTGTCTGCGAAGTAGGCGGATTCGACGTCGGCTGGCCTGTTTGTGTGGGAGGGGGTAGAGGATTTTGCGAAACAGGGGCGCTGTTAGGAGTATCCGGCCCTTTACCTGTTGGGATGTAGCGCGACAACACAAAGAAACCAAGCAGAAAACAGGAAGTACCAAGTAGGATGAAGAGCAGTGTATTCAAGAAGACACGCACGACAGGGGAGGGTTGCTTTTGGTGCGACATATAGTTCATTCGGCTTCGACCGGCCATTTCATCTTTCTCCTTGGGGGCTGTAGGCGACCGAGCGCAGTTTGCATTGGCTAGTGTGCATTATACCTGCTTCTGGGTGGTTTGTGTTAAAAGGAGGAGACGATCGGCGAGAGACTGCAGTCGGTCACGTTGATGAAGGAGTTCGAGCCATTGGGAAGGGATGGCGGTGTAGCCATAGCAAGCCCCTGCGAGGGCGCCTGTAATGGCACCGACCACGGCGGCATCGCCGCCGTGGTTTACGGCTACGATCAGCGCATTTTCAAAGCGGGTGGTATGCAGGAGGGAACGTAGAGCCACTTCAAGCGTTTCGGGTGCGTTGCCTGAAGGGGAGGCATCAAGAGCGGGATCTCCGGCACGTTCTACGGCTAGGGCAACTTCCGACGGAAGCTCAGCAGCCGTCTTTAGAACTTCGTAGTAGGCCGTCTCTTTATCGAGACCCGACACCAGATAGGCAAGCATTAAGTTCAGCGCAATACAGGATGCCTCGCTATTGGGGTGCGCATGGGTAATGCGAGAGAGGATGGCGGAGAGAACCGGGAGATACTGGGGGCTATGGTAAAAAAAGAGCGCTAAAGGGGCACAACGTCGCAACGAGCCACTAGAAGCCCATTCCGGATTCTCCTGATGCACTGCTAAACTTGCCTCTTCCCAAGGAGTGCCGTTGGCGGTTCGTTCCAGTACCTTGCGTGTGTGCTCTCCGATAGTACGGGGATTTCTGTGGTACCAATCCGCAAAGCGTGCGGCGATGTCGTCGGGGTCGAAAACCTGTTTCTGTAGAAGGCTGTTGGCCGTTTCTATGGCAAGCTCGATCTCATCCGTCCACTCTCCAGGAGCCAGCCGAAGCCAGCCGCCGCCGACCAAGTCGGTCACCGCTTGAGCTGGATCGGGAGGAGGCTGCGCATCGAGAGGGGCACCGAAAGCATCACCCAAGGCCAACCCAAGCAGGACGCCTCGAAAACGATTGCGCAGGATTTCAGGCAAAAGCGGCACAGGCAAGAAGGCCATCTGTGAGTAGTCGCCTTAAGGGTCGCCTAGGCTGTTGATAGGCCGAGGAACTCTTTCATCACCTGGATGAGCTGTTTACGATCTTCGGGGTCGGCAAGTTGAAGACCGTAATGGTTGATGTAGAGCACCTGCTGAGCCAACCACTCTTGCCAACAATCAGTGCATATCTGGTTTTGAATCGTCTGTCCGAGCGAGCCACCCATAGGAGGTTCGGTAAGCGCCTCAGCATTGCGCCCACAGCGTCTACAAGTGATCGTGGCCATTTGCTAACTCCCCTTTTCCTCGTTTGTATGGCATAGTCTACCGTATTTTTAGTATTTCGTTCACTGAAAGGGATTTCTGCCTGCTCGAACGGCAACGCCACGCATCGGCTATCGGGAACGGAGGCGTTTTAAACGGTTTCAATGGCTTTAAGCCAAGAGAGCAGGGTGGAGCGCGAACGGTCGGGCGCTTCGAGGTGAGAGGTTTCTATGGCGGCAATTTGAGGGGTCGCGCCTAGAAGAGTTGCAAGCTCCTTCACCTGGTTCATTGAAACCACAATGTCTTGGGTGCCGGCAATGCAGAGAATAGGCAAAGAGGGTAGCTGTGGAATGGTCAGGCCATCGAACTGTTCGAGAAATTGCATAATAGAAACCCCTGCGATATAGTCGGCGCGCTGACGCAGCATCGCTTGACCTACCGGCGTAAGAAAGCCTCGTATCGGGTGGGTGCCTGTGCAGAGAGTGGCGACGCCGGCAACCAGGTTGGGATGCCGAGCCGCAGCCATGATCGCCCCATATCCACCCATGGAGTGGCCGATGGTTATAACGCGCTTTGCATGGGTGCTGTGCAGCCATCGAAGCGCCTCACAGGCGTTCTCTACGATCTGTTCCGGATGATGTAGCTCCCCACCCGTGCCGCCCAACTTATGCCCCACAAAGTCGAAAGTAAGACAAGTATAGCCATGAGCCGATAGATAGTTGGCCAACCCGTCCAGGCTATACTTTCCTGACGTAAGGCCATGCATAAGGAGGAGAGCAAGGGGTTTTGGCGAAGGTTGGGCGGTTTGATAAAGCAGAGCTTCTAGCATTCCCGACGATGAGGGGATGTGTACTTTTTCCAAATAGACGTTGGGACGAATGGGCGTCATAGCGTGCTTGTCTTTCGCCTCCGCATTTGCGCTATAAAGAGACCACACAATAGAAGGAAGCAAAGCCCTACAAACCAATCACCAAAACGGACATAGAGGGTCTGCCCGTGCAAGAGACGCATGGTATGCACCAAAAATCCCTCTTGGTTGATGGGCAGTCGCGCCAGAAGATGGCCTTCAGCGTCTATCATACAGGTGATACCGGTGGTAGTAGAGCGTACGACCTGGCGGCGGTTTTCGATGGCTCTTAGCACTACGGCAGCCAGATGTTGCTGCATGGCGGCACGGCTGAGGAACCAGGAGTCGTTGCTGATAGTGACTAAAAGAGAGGCTCCTTGCCGTGTCATGGTGCGGACGCGAGCGGGGTACATAGACTCGTAGCAGATAAAGGGACCGATGGCCAACGAAAGGCCGTTGGGAAGTTGGGTTTTCAGCACGCGCGCATGGCGGCCCGGAGCAAGATCGGTATTAGGGAAGTCGAAAAGACGCCCAAACAGGGGGGAGAGGATGCTGCGAAATGGAATGAACTCTCCGAAAGGCACGAGCTGTTGTTTGTAGTAAACACGAGGCTGTGAAAGGCCAGGTGCGAACAGAACGGCCGCATTATGATCGGCTCCCCTTGCATAGGTCTCGGCGCCGGTGAGAATAGCGGCGTTTGTGGCATCGGCAAGCTGATGGAAGAAAAGATAGCCCGACGGATTTTGAACCGGGTCGTAAGGGGAGGCCGATTCTGGGAATACATAGAGTTGGGGATTGGGTACGCAGGCCTTGGCGTTCATTGCCAGGCGATGCATTATTTGAAGTTGTGTTTCAGGCGATGGCGTTTGGTAGGAAGAGACGTTCGTTTGCAGATCGGCTACTTGGAGAGAAGGCCCGACATCCTGTTGTTGCAGACGTGCGAGGCCATAGAGGCACACCATGAAGCTGAGTGTGCAGGCAGCCCAGAGCCGACGCGCTCGGAGGGGCTGGTCTCGGCCCATCCAAAAATAGGCGAGTGCCCCGTTCACCAGCATCATAAGAAAACTGACGCCATAAGCGCCGGTGAAATCCGCGATTTGCAGGATGGGCAGGAACCGGTATTGGGTGTAGCTAAGTTGCGCCCAAGGCATGCTAAGAGCGCCAAGAGTGCGGGCCCACTCCATGACCACCCAGGCCGCCGCCAACGCCGTCACTGCCCACTGTTCGGGAACGTAGCGATCCAGCCACCAAGCGGCACCGGCCCAGAGCGCAAAGAAACCCGCCAAAATAAAGGTAAGGCCGAACCAAGCGACCCAGCCGATGGCGGAGCCGGTCCATGCGCTGATCGTCAGCCCGATCCAGTACCACAGGGGGCCAAGGAAAGCCCAGCCAAACAGATAGCCTCGCCATGCGGCCTGCGCAAAATGGCGCGCTCTTAGAACACTAACGATGAACGGTGCCAGGGCGACCCAAGCCAGAGGCCAGAGGCCAGCAGGAGGGTTGGCCAGCCATAGCAGCAGGGCAGACAGAAGCGCTAGTCGCAATCCCCAGAGCTTTCTGGGAGGCACCGTTTGCGTCGGCTCGGTCTTGGAGCCTATCTCTTCTGCGATCATACCCCTACGTTTTACCCGATAAGCGGCACCTGAGGCGGGTATAATGTAATCTGGGCGTAATCTAGTGGGGCGTTCTCGTATGATTTTTAAAGGATGCTTCCCAACTTCTATGAGAAAGGAAATTAAGATAGTTTAACCATCTCCGGTGTTTGTCGCCGTATCTCGTGTTAGAGAAAAACGTTTCCTATTCTGCCGGATCGTGAAGGAGGGCGAAGAAAGGCGAACCTTTCGCATCAAATGCTTGTTACTCTAAGTGGAGCTACGCTTTTCACTTCGCATTGCCCTTATAAGACTTAGTGTCTGTGGTACTTGGTTGACAAATAAAGGAGATGGATAGGATAAGAGCATGTCTGTACGTAAGTTTTTAACTATATTATTTGCTGCGGTGCTTGGTGTTACCGGCTTGTGGGTGGGGATACTCATTCATAATGCGGTAGCGCACGCGACAGCAGGTGCGAGAATTTCCCCTCTCTTACAACACATTAAAGATGTGTCCGATAGCTTCCCGATATACCCTCAGGTATTGATGGTATGTTTAGGGGCACTCGGCGTGTGTGTGGGTGTTATTCTCGGCCCAAAGGCTGCCAATGCCTTGGAAAATGCTGGTGATACCCTGGAACAGATGCCCGCTCGCGACAAGGTGGCGATCGGTTTAGGCTCTTTTGTGGGGCTGTTCATCTCTTTAGTGTTTGCGCCCTTCCTCCTGCGGGTTCCCTATGGAATCGGGATTCCTCTGTTCATTGCGGTGACGGTCGCCTCGTTCTATCTGGGCATTCGTGGGGCCCTTGGAATGAAGGATGAGTTTGCCTTTTTACGCCCTGCTCCCGAAGTGGAGGCCGATGCGAGCCCCGGACCCAATGTGAAGATTTTAGATACGAACGTTATCATAGACGGGCGGATCGCCGACATCTGTCGGACGGGATTTCTGGAGGGTACCCTCTACGTACCCGGATTTGTACTTGAAGAGTTGCAGCATATCGCCGATTCAAGCGACGACTTGAAGCGGGCCCGCGGGCGTCGAGGGTTGGATATTCTCAACAGCATGCAGAAAGATTTGCCTCTCGTTGTGCGTTCGTGGGATAAGCTGCTCGACCGCGCCTCGCAGCATGACCCCGTGGATACGCGCCTTGTGAAGCTGGCCAAAGCGCTCGATGCCACCATCGTGACCAACGATTTCAACCTTAACAAGGTTGCCGCTTTGCAGGGAGTGCCCGTTCTGAACGTCAACGAGCTGGCCAACGCCATTAAGCCCGTGGTGTTGCCTGGGGAGAAGATGCGCGTTTGCATTGTGAAAGAGGGTAAAGAGCCGGATCAGGGTGTGGCGTACCTGGACGACGGCACGATGATCGTGGTGGAAGACGGGCGTAACAGCATCGGCTCTACGGTGGATGTCATCGTAACCAGCATTTGGCAGACGGCTGCCGGTAAAATGATCTTCGCACGCATACAAACATCAGAGGACAATGAGAATGGAGATTCCGGAGAATCCACATCACCAACCCAATCGTCCCATTCTACCGGATACACAGCGCGTCGGGGTGATAATACCGGCCGCCGGACAGGCAAGAAGGTTTACGAGCGGTAGCAACAAGATTTGGGCAGAGCTTGCCGGCCGTTCGTTGTTACAACATGTGCTAGCCGTCTTTGAGGCGCATCCAAGGGTTGGTGCCATCGTTGTTGCGGCGGGTGCCGCGGAGCGAGACGCCGTTGAAGACGTTGCCAGGGACTACAAAAAAGTACATCGTGTGGTTACAGGGGGGGCGACGCGGGCGGAGTCGGTCTATCACGGGCTTGAGGCGCTCCCCGAAACCTGCGAGTATGTGCTGGTGCACGATGCCGCCCGCCCTCTGCTCTCCTTCGCCCTCATCGAAAGGGTTTTAGAGGCTACTCTTCGTTTTGGCGCCGCTGTGCCCGGCCTCCCGCTCTCCGACACCGTGAAAAGGGTAGATGGGGAGGGATTTGTTCGGGCAACGGTGCCGCGAACGGTGCGCACGGCAGAGGGTGCGCTCGGTGGATTAACGGCGGTGCAGACGCCTCAGGGGGCGCGCGTGGAGCTTTTGCGCCGGGCATATGCTCGTTGGGCTTTTCAGGACGGTGAGCCTACCGATGAGGCCTCTCTCATTGAAGCCTTAGGGGAACCGGTGGCCGTGGTGGAGGGAGATTTTTTTAATATTAAAATCACCCGGCCAGAAGACCTGCCGCGCGCCGAACAGTTCTATGCATTATTGCATCCCCCATCGGCGAAGGAGATAATGCCCGAACAGCACGGGAAGGAGACGGGCTTGTGTTACCGAACCGGTTTTGGATACGATGTACACGCCTTTGCAGAGCCTCGGTCAGGTCGTAAGCTTGTGCTCGGCGGGGTGGAAATACCCCACACTCGCGGTCTTGAGGGGCATTCTGACGCCGATGTATTGCTTCACGCTATTTGCGATGCGCTGCTCGGCGCGGCTTCACTTGGGGATATCGGTATTCTTTTTCCAAATACCGATCCGGCCTATCGGAATATCTCGAGTTTAAAGCTGCTTGAGGTGGTGCGAGATCGGCTTCAAGAGGCCGGGTGGCAGATCGAAAATATAGATGCTACCCTTGTGGCGGAGGCCCCGAAGCTTCGGCCTTATCGGGAGCGCATTCAGCTCACGATAGCGGACTGCTTAAGGATCGCCCCGGAGCGTATTAGTGTGAAGGCGACCACAAACGAACGCATGGGCTTCATCGGCCGTGAAGAGGGCGTCGCCTGTTCGGCGGTGGCGACACTTCGCCGTAGCCTTTCTTGACAGTGAATGTAGAGGCCGATTATAATATCTTTGAAAGCCGTCGGCTCTCGTAATATCTTTGAACATTTGTGAGAGGTTAGTCACCGCAATCATGACCAGTTGAAGTTGAGGGGAGGCTGTTTTAGAGGATGATGACGTTGGATGGTCGAAAGGTACGCATTTTGCAGACGGTTGTTGAAGACTATGTTCACACAACCCGACCGGTAGGCTCCGAGCGCCTAATGGAGCTGTGTGACCTTGGGTGCAAGCCGGCGACCATTCGGAATGAGATGGCAGAGATGGCCGATATGGGTTATTTGGCGCAACCCCATACCTCGGCCGGGCGTATACCCACCGACTTGGGCTATCGCTATTATGTAGATGAGTTGATGGATAGCCGGGACTCTTTGAAGCCGGAGGAGGTAGAGCAGATACGCCTGCCACAAGGTGAGGTAGAGGAGTTGCTGCAGCAAACCTGTCGCATTTTGGCTCATCTTACCCACTACGCTTCCATCGCGACGCATCCGGTAACGGAGAGCGTGCGGCTGCGCCGAGTCTATTTGGCGGAGGCCGACGCCAGACATCTATTGCTGGTTGTACTGCTTTCCACAGGGCATGTCGAACATCTCTTGCTGGAGACCGAGGTGATACCCTCCTCCATAGACCTCTTGGCGCTATCGGGCTACTTGCACTCGATAACGTCGGGGTATACGCTTGAAGAGACGCTGCGGGGAATCCCTTTGGGCACGGTGCCTCAAGAGTTTGTGGGTTACCGACGCCTGCTACAGCAGGTGCTACAGGCGCTTGCTCAGATGGCCGCTTCGCTCTCCAACCGGAGGGTCTACTTGGAGGGCACGGGCCAGCTCCTACGGCAGCCGGAATTTCATGATATTCAGCGGCTAGAAAACCTCTTGAACGCCTTAGAGCAACACCAGGCCCTTCTGCAGGTGTTAAGTCGGGTCAGTGCCCAAGGCCGTTCCTATAGCGTTGTTATCGGTTCTGAAAATGAGTGGGAGCCGCTACAGGTGTGTGCCCTTGTGACAACCACGTATGAGGTGGCCGGGCAACCGGTAGGCTACCTGGGTGTGGTAGGCCCAACCCGCATGGAGTATTGGCGAGCTACGGCTGCCGTTCAGATAATGGCGCAGAACCTCTCGAACATATTAACCAATCTCAGCTTAGCTTCGTAGCAAAACGTAGCTATTGACTAGAGCGCGTTGCTTGGCTTAGAAGAAGTCAAGCCTTTTGGGTGCGTATGATCCTAAGGGAATAGCACCTAACTCTGGTAGAATTTTTCTAGGGCGACCGCTGCGCATTGTATCGTGAGAGTCACTCGCGAGACCGTCCGCACCGGTCGCCGAAAACCTGTTTAAAGGAGGTTTTGCGAGATGACAATGGAAGAGAAGCCAAGTGCGGCTGAGCTAGACCAAGCGAAAGATGGGCTAGCCCAGGCAGAGGAAACCATAGATAAAGAACAAGAGGATGCCGAGGCAAAGCTCGCGGCCTTGATGCAGGAGCTAGAGCAGATAAGAGCGCGCGCCGAGCAGGCCGAGAAGGAGTTGCTTTACGCTCAAGCGGAGTTTATCAATATCTCCCGGCGCAAGGAGGAGCAGTATCGTGCCGATCAAAAGTACGCTGTTGGCGAACTGGTGAAGTCGCTTCTACCGGTACTCGATAACTTTGAGCGTGCCTTGCAGGCGGCAGAGCAGACACGCAACTTCGAGGCGTTGTTAGAGGGAGTGCGCTCGACGCAACGCCTTCTACAGGACGCTCTGAAAAAGGTAGGCCTGGTGCCTATAGAGGCGGTTGGCAAGGAGTTCGATCCGAAGCTGCATGAGGCGATTGGCCCGGCAGAGTCGGAGGAGTTGCCGCCTCACACCGTGGCCGAGGAGGTGCAGCGAGGCTATATGCTGCACGATAGGGTGTTGAGGCCGGCTTTGGTGCGAGTGGTGCAGGAAAAGGAGCAAAGCGAGGCTTGAGCGGAACGCGACTTTTCGGCACAGATGGCGTGCGCGGGGAGGCCAACGTCACCCTAACTCCGCAGCTCGCTCTGCATTTGGGAATGGCGGCGGGAGAGTTTTTGCGCCAGCAGGCCCTTTCTGCAGGGCCTGCTAAACGCCTTGAAGTGCTTATTGGACGGGACACGCGGCTTTCCGGCGAGATGCTTCAGGCAGCATTGGCCTCCGGATTTGCCTCTATGGGGATAGATGTGGTGGATGTGGGGGTGATGCCAACGCCTGGAGTCGCACGGTTGGTTCTTTTGCATGAGGCGGTGGCAGGTGCCGTTATCTCTGCATCTCATAACCCCTATCACGACAACGGCATCAAGTTTTTAGGGAGCAACGGTAAGAAGCTACCAGATGCCATGGAAGATACTATCGCCTCCCACATCCCCCTGCTCGAATCACTGCCCCGGGTAAAAGGGGCGGAGATAGGCCGCATCCGCACCGATACCTCTCTGGCGGAGGCCTATGCCCGATGTGTAAAGGAGACTCTCCGTCCCCTCGGCTCGAAACCTTTGGCCGGCTTGAAGCTGGTGCTGGATTGCGCCAATGGAGCTACTTATGCACTAGCCCCACATATTTTTAACGATCTTGGGGCAGAAGTGGTGGTACTGAATGCGAATCCGGACGGAGTGAATATCAATCGGGAATGTGGCTCGACGCATCCGGAACCACTCGCTAGGGCAACCCAACAGCACAAGGCCCACGCCGGCCTCGCTTTTGATGGGGACGCCGATAGGGTTATCATGGCTGATGAGCAAGGGCGCGTGATAGACGGCGACCGTATTATGGCTATATTGGCCTTGCAGATGGCACGTGAAGAACGCTTGCCAGGCCGTGTGGTGGTGGCGACCATTATGAGCAACGTAGGGCTTGAACAGGCTCTAGAGAAGGAAGGAATACGCCTCCATCGCACCGATGTGGGGGATAGATATGTGGCCGAAGCCATGGAAGCTCTCGGGGCAGGAGTAGGGGGCGAACAGAGTGGGCATATTTTATTGCCGCATCTTAGTCCAACGGGCGATGGCATGATCACAGGCTTGCAGGTTCTCTCGATTATGGTGCAAACCGGCAAACCTCTTTCGGAGTTGGCCGGTGTCGTACAGACCTGCCCGCAGATATTGCGGAATGTGCGGGTACAAGACCGTCAGGCCTGGCGTAACGACGTGGTTATTCAACAAGCCATCGAGCGGGCGCGAGAGCGTTTAGGACGTGCCGAGTGGCTTTCGGTAAGAGCTTCGGGCACGGAACCGCTGGTGCGCGTCATGGCGCAAGGCACCGATGCTGCCCTCGTACAGTCGGTGGTCGAGGAGATTTGTGCTCTTATTGAAGCACGCTGTGGTCTTTCCTGATCCTATCTAAAACCCTATCAAAAGGATGAACGCTGATGTTTAGACGGCAGAGAACTCTCTTTTTTGTTGCTGTAGCACTGGCTCTGGTGTTTTCCCAGCCTGCCGTGCTGGCGTTTGCGCAAGTGGCCTCAGACGATGTCACGGTGCAGAAGAACGTGCCTTATGGCGAAGTGGGTGGCGTTAAGTTGCTGATGGATGTTTACTTGCCTAAAACCGCACCAAGCAAGCGCCCTGGTATCGTTTTAGTACACGGAGGCGGGTGGGTCGGCGGTGACAAGATATTCTATGCGAATATCGGCAAGGCTTTTGCCGAACATGGCTACGATGCGTTTTCGGTGAACTATCGGCTGGCGCCAAAATTTCATTATCCCGCACAACTCGATGACGTGCAGCGAGCGGTGCGATTTCTACGCGCCCACGCAGCCGATTACGATCTTGACCCGCAGCGCATCGGGGCGATGGGCGATTCGGCGGGAGGCTACCTCGTCGCTTTCCTCGGGCTGTGCGACACACGAGATAATAGCGACCCCGCGCTGGCGAACTACAGCAGTAAGGTGCAGTGCGTTGTGGACTTTTATGGCCCTACCGACTTCACCATTCCACCGGAGCAGGCGCACATCAATGCTTTTGTGGCGAACTTGCTAACGATGTATTTTGGCAAGAAACCTGGGGAGGACCCTACCCTCTACCGGGAGGCTTCGCCGGTGATCTATGCCAGCAAGTCGGCACCGCCTTTTCTCATTTTACAGGGAACGGCGGATACGCTCGTGCCGCCCGATCAGTCGGAACGACTTTACGATGCGCTTCACAAAGCCGGGGCAAACGTTACTCTGCTATTGGCCTATGGCCTTCCCCACGCCTTTCTTAGCCCACAGCCCGATCTCTATTTTGATATAGCAGAGAAGTTTTTCGACCGTTATCTGAAGCCTTAAAGCCAAACTCCCTCCGTGGCCGGCAGGCCACGGAGGGAGATAGTTCCGTTTATGGGTAGATGCCGCGCGTGGTAGTGGCATCGGCAACGCGTCTTACCCCGATGAGGTAGGCGGCAAGACGCATATCTACATCTTCACGACGTGCCATGCTGCGCACGTCACGATAGGCACGTTCCATGATGGCCTCCATTTTTGCATTGACCTCCTCTTCTTGCCAGAAGAAGAACTGTAGGTCTTGCACCCATTCAAAGTAGGAGACCACAACGCCTCCGGCGTTGGCCAACACATCGGGCACAAGAAAGATGCCACGTTGATTGAGAATGCGGTCGGCCGCCGGCGTGGTAGGACCGTTGGCGCCCTCCACAACGATTTTCGCGCGGATGCGTCCGGCATTTTCGGTGGTGATCTGGTTTTCAACGGCAGCCGGCACAAGCACATCTACTTCCAGCTCAAGCAGATCTTTCACGCCGATCTTCTCGCCGCCGGTGTGTGTTGTCAATGTGCCGTCGCGGTTAGCGCACTCTTGCAGGGCAGGAATGTCAAGACCGTTGGGGTTGTAGATGCCGCCGAGCGCATCGCTTACAGCCACCACTTTCGCGCCCAACTGGTGGAAGATTTTGGCGGCGGCGCTGCCCACGTTTCCAAAACCCTGAATGGCTACTGTAGCCCCCTGTAGCTGGCGACCGTACTCTCGCAACGCCTCACGAGCCATCACCACGATGCCTCGTCCGGTGGCGTCGTTGCGACCCTCAGAACCGCCTACAGAGACGGGTTTGCCCGTAACGACGGCGGGAACCGTGCGCCCGCAACTCATGGAGTAGGTGTCCATGACCCATGCCATGATCTGCGCGTTAGTGCCCATGTCGGGGGCTGGAATATCGGTGTCTGGGCCTATCACGATGCTGATCTCTGAGGTGTAACGACGAGTAAGCCGCTCTAACTCGCCTGGAGAGAGCGTTTTGGGGTCACAGACCACACCGCCCTTGGCGCCACCAAAAGGAATATTGACGATGGCGCACTTCCACGTCATCCACATGGCGAGGGCACGCACCTCATCGAGGTCGGTTTTGGGGCTGAAGCGAATGCCGCCCTTGCTTGGCCCGCGTGCGAGGTTGTGTTGCACACGATAGCCTGTGAAGATTCTGATGGAGCCGTCGTCCATTTTGACGGGGAAGTGAACGGTAAGCTCGCGCTCCGGATGTTTCAAGATTTCATGAAGTCCGGGGTCGAGTTCGAGATAACGGGCTGCGATGTCGAGTTGATGAAGGGCGTTTTCGTAGGGATTGGTGCTTTCAAGAGGTTCGGAGAGAACGGTCGTCATGTGTTGTCGGTCCATGGAAGGCAGAGGGTTTTCTGCCGTTGTTGCGGTTTGTGTGCTCAATGGATTCCTCCTCGAATCGCTACATTATCGGACAAAACAGGGTCAGCGGGAGACTTGCTCGTGCCCCTTTGGCGTCGCTGCCAAAGGCCGCTGTCTGTCGTAGCGTCCGACATCTATATATTACTCTACGCAAAGGAGTTTATGTGGTTTCCTTTGCTTTGATTTTTGGCAATTTCTTTCAATTTTCCACAAATGGAACCTGGATCGGATAGATTGAGCAGGAAGCCACGATGAATTTGGCGAAACATGGTTTCAAACACGAAAGCGTAGAGGAAACCGATGCCGGAGAGAAGCCCCAATCTGCTCATCTTTGCCGTAGATAGCCTGCGAGCCGACCACTGCAGTTGCTACGGGTATCACCGTCTTACCACGCCCCATATAGATAGGCTTGCCGCACGAGGTGTGCGGTTTCAGAACCATTTCAGCCCCTACATTCCTACAACCCCGGCTTATACCACCATTTTAACGGGTCGTGATGTGATGGCGCACGAGATGGTGTCTCTCACTCCAAAGGGGCCTATCGCCCCCGATATCCCCACGCTGCCAGAGCTATTGCGAGAGGAGGGCGGGTACGCCTCGATTCGCGTAGGGTTTTCTGGAGATTTTTTTCGCGGTTTCGATAAGTACGTAAGTTATGATGAGGGGTGGCTCGCTTGGCCTGACCGCCCGGCACGCAAGGCAGAGAATCTCAATCAAGTGGCACTTCCCGCCTTAGAGGAGCTTGTTAACAATGGTGCACCTTGGTTGCTATTCATACGCCATATGGACCCTCACGCGCCCTATCTCCCTCCACCTCCGTTTGATAGCCTGTTTTACGGTAAAGACCCCACCGATCCAAACCTGCCGGATACGATGGGGCCGGTGCGCGATTTTCCTCCATTTGCCGACTTTCATCTCTCGTGGATGCCGGAGGGCATACGTGACATAGCCCATCCTGTGGCCATGTACGATGGCGCTCTGGCCTATATGGATGCTTGTATCGCCGTTTTATTGAATCGGCTGGAGGAGCTGGGGCAGGTCGAGAACACGCTCATTGTTTTTACCGCCGATCATGGCGAGACGCTTACTGAACATGGCTGCTACTTCGATCATCATGGGCTTTATGAACCGACCATTCATGTTCCGCTGATCCTCTTCCAGCCGAGTCGGCTCCCCCAAGGGAAGGTGATCGAGGGATACACGCTTCATCAGGATTTGGTGCCCACTTTGTTGGAGTATGTCGGCCTTGAGGTGGTTGTAAAAGCCCGTGAGTTTGACGGTAAGAGTATTCTGCCGTTATTGAGAGGGGAGAGGGCTACGAACTATTCGGAGTTTTACCTCACCGAGTGCACTTGGATGCGAAAACGGGGTTGGCGCACGGCAGAGTGGAAGCTGATAGATGCGCTAGAACCGGATTTTCATCAGAAACCACCGATTGAGCTATACAACCTTATAGAGGACCCTGAGGAGATTGTGAACCTAGCAACCAAGGAGCCGGAAGTGCTAAACATGCTCAAGAGCCGCATGATGGCTTGGGTGAACCGGCGCATTGATGAGACGGGCAAGCCGGACCCGATATTGCAGTATCATCTTGGGTTGGAGAAGCGCATTGGCTCTATTGCCACTGCGAAGCGATTACAAGAGCGATAGGAAGGTGATGGATGTATAGACTTCAGTACAGGTCTCTCTTATGCACCCTACTTGCCACGCTGTTGGTTGCAGTTGGGGCCTATCAAACCTTCGGTGCGACGCCAAAGCACCATAACGCAGGGATGCAGCCTTCATCAGACGCCCCAGGGTTGGATGCATCTCCCGATTTGGTTTTCGCATTGCATGATTATGCCACTGAAGCTCGCTTAATGATGGGTTTCGGTGGGTGTTTTACGTTCAACAACGTCCCAGCTCAAAACGATCAATTCGTTGGCGTGCTGCCCGCTCCAGGTCGCTTCGGTGGAATGACCGGGTTTAGAACCGCAGAGCAGGGAGGGCACCCTCTCCAATTCGATACAGTCGGGCTATTTAACAGAACGGGTTGGACTATTGTGTTTGAGCTTATGAATACACAAAACAGTTGGACAAGCTACCCGGGTAAATACATCACTATTCTCCGCCTTGGCTCTACGGTTTCACATCTTGAGGTAGACATTGCCAACGGCTCTCCTCGTCTACTTCTCCAAACATTTGGGCCTCATCTTGACGGCTCCACGTATCAAATTACAGCAACAACCCGTGCTGGGTATACAACGCTTTGGAGACCTAACACATGGCATGAGATCACCGTGACGTATGACGGGACAACTCTTTGGTTCTATGTGGACGCTATATTGATAGGTTCGCGCACAGTGGCAGAGATTCCGCCATTTTTCGGGCCGATGCTGTTACTTGGAAATGCGCCGACTCGACCGTCCGGCCCGGAATGGGTTCTGTCAAATTTGCGAATCTATAGTCTGCCACATTTTCCCGGGCCCGATGGTCTCACGAAAGACACGGTTTCGGCACAACAGCCTGTAAATGTTTTGGAAGTACATGTCAACCGACCCTTAGGCGTGACGATCAACCCTCTGCTATGTGGTCTATCCGGTGGGTTTGTACTGGGTAAGGATTCCTATTGGCGTTACCGAACGGGCTTCCGAATCCAGCGTGTGAACTCGTGGATAGAGGCTTCCGCGATATCGTTCACGCCTCGGCCTGGCTATTGGCGTGGGCCAACAACCGGTTTCTACTTCTATACAGGTGTATGGGATAGAACCTTGCAGTACTTTTCAGAGGCGAATCAAGACATCTATTTCAACTTGGATGGAGCGCCAGATGCAAAGCTGCTGGGCATCGCTTATGCCGCGGGTAGGGGGGCGACACTGCGCGAAGACCACTATGGATTAACCGATTCGGTTGGAGCCGCCTCAATAGTGCCGTCCTTATCCATCTCAGAACAGGACCCGACGGTGCGAACCTTGGCCGATATGTGGGCGGATATCCTCTACTATATTCTCGCTGTCAAAAAGTTTCCACCGTCAAAGCTCTATGTCGGCTTTTATAACGAGCCGAATCTCACTTATCGAGCACCCGGCACGACGGATCAGCCTGGGGGCGGAGCAGATATATCAACGTTCTATCAGGTTGTAATGAAACTGGTTCGGAATAATGTGTTTTTGAGACCCTATCTCGAACAGGTTCACCATCCGTTCTGGTTTGCCGGGGAGACAAGTGGGCCAGCAGACGGTTCTTCTAATGCCACAAAAGAGGATCAGGTAGTGGCCGGTATCATTGCATTGGCCGCTACAAAGGGGAACGATTGTCCTTTAGATGGGATCACCTATCACGAGTATAGTGGCGATCCGAACGCTCTAGAGATGATGCGTAAGGCTGTGGATGCCTATACACAGGAGTGCCATTTGGGGCACCGTTTGGCGTTGGCCATCGGTGAGACCTCTATGGATGCGCATTATGCGCCCCGTAACTACGCGCAGACGGCAAACTACACCTATCTGGCTTTCCAAAATGCTCGTATCAACGCTTATGGAGCTGCCTATCGCGCGATTGTGTTGTCCGAAGCACAGCGCTTAGGCTATGTATTCAAAACGGATTACTGCGGTCCTTTGGGCAATGGAGGCGGCCCTTGGAGTTATGATGGCCGCTACAGTGCTGATAACCATATCTTTGCAACCGCTTGGGAAGATGTTTTGTGGAATCGCATGGCAAATTGGCAAGAGGTCGCTGTGACGAGCCGAGGAGTGGAATTTTATCCGCACGCAGCTGTCAGCCCTGACGGCACACGCTTAGGAATCTATCTTGTCTATATGCGCACTCGTCCCGATCTCACACCAACATTAACCCTTCGATTAGGAAAAGAGTGGGCGCATGCACGATGCTATCGTTGGGACATTAATGACCAAAACAACAGTTTTTACGATGCAGGGGATTCCTGTGAAGGTTTAACAACCTTAGGGCCGCCACAAGTGGATGCTAATGGAACTGCAACGATAACAATAAGGCCTTGCACAATCTGTTATCTTGAATTCGACAAACGTGTGCCCATCACCAACCTGTCTAAACCGGCAACGCCCCAATTGAAGGCGGTTCCGGTGTATGGAGGGGTGGATTTGTCGTGGAGTGAAGTTGCCGGAGCAGAAAGCTATGAAGTCTGGCGCATATGGAAAGATACAGCTGGAGAACAGCATACCTATTTGGTATATGAGGGAAAAGGAACCGCTGTAGATGATCGAGGTGACCTCGGCGGAGAGCCCGGTGCCATGCTTTCACCTCAGCTTTCCTATACCTATCGCGTCTACGCCATTGATCGTCTCGGTGGTCGAAGTCGCGCAGCGAGCCTATCCATATCGCCACTAGCCCAGCCAAGTGAGATACCCCCTCCAAAACCAACGAGGTTTACGGTGAGCTGCCTTTACGGCCGTTTTTGGCAGAACGTTGCTTTGCAGTGGGAACCCAGCACAACACCCGATTTTTATTGTTATCGCCTTTATAATGGCAACAACGATCTATTGGCTATTTTGCCGCATCGGCAAAGCACCTGGTACTGGATGGCCAATCTCAAGGCAGACACCACCTATCTTTTTCGGCTTGTCCAGGTCAATACAAGCGGCGTGGAGAGTTTGGCTGCTATACTCATGGTGACAACAGGCACACAGAGACATGACTTCTCGAAGTTCTGTTTTGAACCTCCATTGCCTCCATCAAGACCTCAGGTAAAGATTGACGGTCGCACGATAACGCTAATATGGTCTAAAAGCCCAAGCCAGGATGTTGCGGGCTACGCCATATATCGGTGGGGAGTGGCCAATAGAAGGGTGCTGCTGGGTAAATGCGAAGCGACGCAGTATCAAGATGTGGTGCTGGCGGCAGGCACCTACACCTATGAGATCGTGGCGTTTACAAATACCGATCTTGGAGGCGGCAACTTGAGTAAGCCTGTGGAGATAACCGTAAAGGCCGCACCCGTTGGGGAGGGGGAAAGCCCCTAGATTTAGAAGTAAGTTAGATATACCTGTTTCCTACCACCAAGCAATGCAATAGGGTTGTTCTGAGAGGACTATCTATAAAAAAATATCTCTGGCATCTATTTTTGATATCTCAGTGAGTTTTGAAGCGACGATCAGACAGAATGTGTGATATAATGGAACCGATCGGAGACGCAGGGGAAGCAGAATACCCGCTTGTCCGAATCAACAGATACATTCATTCTTAACTCTCGGAGGTATAAAAAGTGAGGAAACAGAAGACCGCTTTCACTCTGATCGAGCTTCTCGTTGTCATCGCGATTATTGCGATTCTGGCTGCAATTCTGTTCCCGGTATTCGCCAAAGCGCGAGAGCAGGCGAGAGCTATCACGTGTCTCTCTAATCTTAAGCAACTCGGCTTGGGGATCATGATGTATGTCCAAGACTATGATGAGACGTTTCCTGTGCCGGATATGACCTACCTGGCAAATAACCCTACCGATATCTGCGGTGAGGTCTACGGTGGGCACGGCTCTATTGGCACTGGAAACTATCAGGTGCCTGCTGCCGCCATTCAAAAATATAGCATTGGCGGCCAGCTGTATCCCTACATCAAAAACTGGCAACTGTGGGCTTGCCCAAGCGATTCTGGGGTCACCACACAGTGGCAGGTCAATCAAAGATGGACATCCTATCACTATCGTTTCTTCTTCTATTCGGGGTTTGTAAGCACAAGTCCATCGGGGCTGCCGGGGAATGCAGGAAACTGCGGCAGCGTTTTCGGCGCTTTGACCCCGGTGAAAGAGGCCTCTCTCTCCAAGCCCGCCGATACGTTTGTCTTTCATGAGCTGTGGGTTTTTCATGATAATCGCACCCAAAACCTGCCGTGGCTCAGTGGACAGAACCCGCCTTCGGGTATGGCCCCAACGGCAAAAATGAACTTCACCTTTGCCGACGGCCATGCCAAGTCGTACCCGATTGATGATATTCTGTTAAGGGCACCATGGTGGCCCGGTCAAGGATACGACTACCACTGGCCTCGCTGCCCGGAGGCCACCGATCTCGGATGCAATCAGTACGTGCCGTAGGTTAAGGCCTCGCGAGGGCTGGCCCTCTTTCTTTGGGGGTCAGCCCTCATTCCCCATCATAGGAGGATCAGAACATGGCGGATTGGAAGAGTCTAAAGGATGTCTCACTCTCGCCGGTGGTTGGTGGGATCATCATCGTTGTGGTTGTGCTGATCGTGGCGTTTTTCCTGTGGCACTCGACGGGGAAGCCGGGGCCGAACCCGCAAGTGGAGAACGCGATTCGCGCCGAGTTCGCCCATCCGAACACAATCGGCATTGGAGCGCAGAAGCAAAACCAAAATCCTTATGGGGGAGGGAGCATCGGAGGGCTTCCTGCCCCTAACAGTATGCCTGGAGGAGCTCGCTGAGAACGCCCTTAGGTTCAAAGTGAGAGGCTTCGTTCCGAAGCCGGGAAGAGAGTGGCCATCCCTGCCCTAGTGGGATGGCCGCATAATGAGAGGCCACAGGTATCATATCTGTGGCCTTTCTTATATCCAACGATCGCAGAGGAGGACAACCGTGAGCTTCCAGTTTGAAGGGGTCATGGCCGTCGTGATGGTACAAGACATTGAGCGGGCATTACGATTTTATCGTGATCTTCTCGGTTTCACCGTTCAGGAGGAGCAGGAGGACTGGGTGTTTTTTCAAGAGGGCGTGGGGCTGAAAACCGCTCCTGAGGCGGGTGCGGAGGTGCGATTTGAAGCCAATGCCGTCGTATTGACGCTCATTGTAAAAGACGTGGTAGCCGCTTATAGAGAGCTGACAGAGCGCGGGGTAGCCTTCTTTTTGCCACCTACTACGCAAAACGGTCTAAAGATCGCCGTGTTGCGCGATACGGAAAACAACCTTATTCAGTTGTTGCAATTACCCGATATGGGTTTGCGTATCTCTCCTGAGTAACCAATATGTAGTCCGGTGGCTTTTACCGGTTTCCGGTGGTGTAACTTCGCCAGAAGATGAGGAGTGCGATGAGACCGCTGAAAGGCCGTATGACGCGAAGAAGGCACGATGGGAAGGTCATAGCTCTGAAGAGTGAGGCCTTCTAGGGCAAGATGTTTCTTGTTGACCAGATCGCTCAGATCGGCAGGTACGGTGATCGTATTCGGATCGCCATCGCTTACATAGACCTTTTGAGGATGTTTCTGAAGCCAATCTATCCAAGTCCACAGGCCGTCAGGCCCGTTGTAGGCGACAATACGAGGAATGCGGTAGGGGTTGAAACGGCGTGAGCAAGGGGCGGGAGCAGGGCCGCCAGCTGCCAGTAAAATAGCTTGGTTTTTATAGGCAAGATTATGCCAGCGCCCCCGACACATGATCCACCAATGATGTGAGCGTGGCGTACAGCCACCCGGAATGGCAAAAAGGGAAGTATCAGCTTTTGGGTCTAGCTTATCAATAAGCGCTTTGCCGAGAGCGATCTCTCTTTCGATGCCGGCGTCAGAAAGGTGGTTAAAGTATTTGTGATCGTAGGTATGATTGGCGATTTCAAACCCCAGCTTTTGCAACGTGAGCAGCTTCTTTTGAAACTGATGTCGGTTGCCGAAAGCGTTGGCGGGCACCACGAAGAAGACCCCCTTAAGCGCCCAGTCGGGATGAAGCGCGTGGAAACGCATGAGAATGCCCACGGCGCAGTTTGGATCGATACGGCCATTCGGCAAATAACGAAACTGACTGAGCAGCGCATCGTCAAAAGTGAAGATAACCGGCTTTTTGCCGGGAGGGAGATCGATTCGGTCTTCGAGGTACTCTTTCATCGAGATAGGGCGATAACCAAGGCGGTAAAGCCTCTCGATGTCCTCACGAAAGAGGGCTGCCGAACGACATGTCATGTAGCGCCCGGGATGGATATTATGATATTCTAAAATTGGGATGAAGCCTACTTCATTTGGACGGATGCGTTCAAGATCGGCCTGCGTTAATTTCGTGGGTAAGGGTGTGGCATTCGCAATAGAGAGGGTTGACAGCCTGATCGGTTTGGTGAGGGAGGTGGTAATGCGATTACAGCCGCCGAAAAGACAGATACCGACCAGAGTCAGCGGCACCACTAGACGATGGAACGAATGGGTTAGAGTACGTGTATATTGAAACATGGAAAATTCCTTCACACCGGTTACCCTTAGTGTCCAGATAGAATAGGCTGGCAACGTTTTTAGTAGTATAGCATATTTATCGGAGGGGAGAGGAAAGACCTTTATGAGTTGGAAAGAGGACGACGGCGCCTCGAAGTTAGAGCGATTTCGCGCCCTCGTGCAGAAGCAGTTTGGGCAGAATCTGGAAAAGGCCACACCCGCCAACGTGCGCGAGTTCATGTTGCTCTGTCAGCAAAGCCTGTTGGGTGCTCCCTCATCCGAACGGCTTGAGCTGAATGAAAGCAAAACTACCTATGAGGAGATTCTCAAGGACTTTTTCGTTCGCGTGCTTGAGAAACCCACAGAGGAGGCTCTTATTACACTCTGGCTTATGGCTTTCGAGCTATCTTTCTACCAGATCGAGCAGCACACTTCGGAACGATTGCAGGCGCTCTTTGGCGATGTCGAAGAGAGTTTTTAAGGTTTTGTGTTTATGCTGGATGAGGAACCAAAAGTAGGCCATTTTTATTGGTGCTGTACGCTCCACAGCAACCTAGGGAAAGAGTTCAGCGACAAAGAGTACCGTCCGGTGCTGATGGTGAAACGCATTGGCTATTATGCCGCCATCTATCCCTGCAGCACCCTATTCTCTTCCCGTGAGGGCGCAGAGCCTTTAGGTGCGCTGTTTCAAGAGGAGCCGACCTATCTCATCTATGGGTCCGGTGTGTTTTATATCCCCCTGGCCGACCTCAATCTGCCCGGTATCGTTTGGCCGGAATGGGCTTTATGGAGGCGAACCCATGCGGCTCTCGTCGAAGCCCACCTCAGCCAGTTGCAAAAACGCTATGGGGCGCTTTTAAGAGCGCCTTTGATCAAGCCCGCGGACGAGAAAACCTCCCTTCGTGTGGCGCTTAGAGAGAGAATCGCTCCTGAAGTCGTGACTCAATTGCTAAGGCCGCCGGAGCCATCGAGGCCAGCCGCATCGCCGCCATCAAAGCAGCCTACGCCCCAACCACCTCACGATGCAGAGATATTTCGAAAGGCCATCGAATCTCTGCCGCCCGATCTGCGAATCGTTAAAGAAGACGACCAGGCGAACTTCGATCTATCCCTCCCCCGAAAACGGCGTAGAAAACGCTAATGAGTTACACGCGATGGGTCGTTTTTGTGGGCTACCATCTGGGGGGTATAGATAACTGCCGGAACGCTCTGCAGGTTGTAGTTGTTGACTGCGGAGATCGCCACAACATCGGGAAGCTGTTTAGCATCGGATGCAAACGTTATCGTGTGGCAATCGGCCGGCAGAATCCGTGTTTGCCATGTGCCTTGTAGGCGCATCTGCAGCACCCACACCTGCACGAGGTTCGCCTGTGAAGAGCTGCCCTCATACCACCGAAGCGTCACCCGGTTGTCGGCAGGGCACGTATCCACCTCCACATTAGGCTTATCGGGCTGAGAGCCACCTAGCCAAGGGCAGCTCGGCACCAGCGCCTGCTGTGCGTAGGGGCCATTCAGCAACGCATCGGAGAGCGTTTGGTTGGCCATTAGTGTTTTCATGCTAAACTGTATACAACCGTCGCTGTTAGGGTTTTTCTCTGCTATCTCGATTTGATGCACGATCTCGCTAGCAGGCCAGGCCCCGTCGCCTACACGCCCCGTGTAGAGGCTGGGCCAGACATAGCGGGGCGCATCGCTATTGCATTGATCAAGCCACCAGTTTAGAAGAACCGGGTAGCTTTGGGCTTTTTTCTCGATTAGCCAGTAGAGTTGCGGACTAAGGTAATCGAGCCATCCTTTCCGAAGCCAAAGCCGCGAGTCGCAGGAGATTTCGTTGTAGGCATCGAAACCTTGAATCTGTTCGGGATGCCCCGGCTGCCAAATGCCGAAAGGACTGACTCCCACCAACACCCAAGGTTTTATAGCTTTAACCCCTTCATAAAGCTTTTCCACAAAATCGTTGATGTTTTGGCGCCTCCAGTCGGCTAAAGCCAGCGTGCCTCCTTGTTGACGATAGCGATGGTACGTGCTCTGATCCGGAAAAGGAATCTCATGACCGTTTTTATCCGAAATGGGATAGGGATAGAAGTAATCGTCAATGGCGACTCCATCGATATCGTAGCGTCGCACCACATCGAGAATGACGGAAAGAGAGTAGGCACGCGCCTGTGGGTCTCCGGGATCGAGCCAGAGCATATCGCCATAGTGGCGAACCCATTCGGGATGCGTGTGTGCCACATGATTGGGCGCGAGCGGGCCGTGTGCAGAGGGATGGTAGGCACGGAAGGGGTTGAACCAGGCATGCAGCTGTAGCCCACGTTTGTGGGCTTCCTCGATGGCAAAAGCAAGTGGGTCATAGCCGGGGTCTTCGCCTTGGTGGCCGGTGAGATAGATAGACCAAGGCTCGATAGAGGAGCGATAGAAGGCATCACAAGCGGGGCGCACTTGAAGGATAACTGCATTCAAATGAAGTTGCACCGCCTTGTCAAAGATTCGAATCAGTTCGGCCTTTTGTTGTTCTGCCGAGAGGCCACGGCGCGATGGCCAGTCTATATTGTCCACAGTGGCCACCCATACAGCGCGGAACTCGCGAGGAACCGACGGCACTTCCACCGTGGGCGTGGTCTCTTGGGCTGAGAGACGCACGGCGCCGATCAGCAGCGCACCAAGCAGTAAGGCAATGAGGAAGTCGCGAAAAAACACGATGGCTCCTCCTCTCTTTCACATGAGATAGAATGGGAAGACGCTCAAAAGTCTACGATATGCTGGCGACGTATCCGTTCGACGAGAGCGTCTCTTCTCTCTATAGTTTCGGCAGTAAGGGTAATATGTCCTACCTTGCGCCGTGGCCGTGGAGTTTTACCGTAGAGATGTAGGTGGGCGCCCTCAACGGCCAGCACGGTTTCAGGGGATGGCCACGAGCCGATAAGGTTGATCATGGCGCTATGGCCTCGTGGTGTGGTAGCCCCTAAGGGATAGCCCAAGATGGCGCGAAGATGGTTTTCGAACTGGCTTGTTGTTGCCCCTTCAATGCTCCAGTGTCCGGAGTTGTGCACGCGAGGAGCCATCTCGTTGGCGATGAGGTGGCCCTCTTTTTCAAAAAACTCGATGGCCAAGACGCCCACGTAGTCTAGTGCGGTCAGCGCTCGTTTGCCGTACTCTTCCGCCTCTTGCTGCAGGTTTAACGAAAGATTCGGCGCGGGCGCAAGCGAAAGACGCAGGATTCCCTCACGGTGATGATTTTCGACCAGAGGATAGAAGGCGAGTTCTCCCTGCAGCCCACGCACTGCAATAAGCGACAGCTCGCGTTCAAAGGGGATATAACCCTCTAGGATCGAGGGGCTGCCTTCCAGGGCTTCCCAAGCGGGGGCAAGCTCGGCCTCCGTTTGTAGAACGACTTGTCCCTTGCCGTCGTATCCGAAACGACGTGTTTTAAGCACGGCCGGTAGCCCCACCATACGAACCGCTTCCTGCAGCTCCTCGTAGCTTGTCACGGGATGGAAAGGCGGGGTAGGGATGCCTTGCGATCGAAAAAACTGTTTCTCTAGCAGGCGATCTTGAGCGGTTTCAAGCGCGTTAGGGGGTGGTAGCACGGTCTTGCCCAGAGCTTGTAGCCGACAGGCACTCTCAACAGGGACGTTCTCAAATTCGTAGGTAACAAGGGGTATATCTTCCGCAAATCGCTCCAAGGCGTGTGGATCGTTATACTCACCTACGATCTGCTCACCTACGGCGAAAGCAGGGGCGTTAGAGGCGGGATCGAGAAAACGGAAGGTAAGCCCCAAAGGAATTCCGGCCAGACCGAGCATGCGACCGAGTTGGCCGGCGCCAATGATTCCGATTCTCATGAGGCGCCCTCCCGTGGATCGGGGTGGGAGAGCACTTTTTGGGTTTGCTCCTCGCGAAAGTGGCGGAGGGCTTCGCGGACGCCGGGCAATTGGGTGCCCAGAATCGCGGCGGCGAGCAAGGCGGCATTAACGGCGCCCGCGGTTCCAATGGCCAGAGTACCCACCGGCACACCTGCCGGCATTTGGACGATAGAGAGCAGCGAGTCGAGACCCTGAAGCGCCCGCGACTGCACCGGCACGCCGAGCACCGGCAAGAGAGTTTTCGCTGCCGTCATGCCGGGCAGGTGGGCGGCCCCACCGGCCCCAGCAATAAGGACTTTAAGGCCACGGGCTTCCGCCGTAGAGGCGTATTCGAAAAGCAGGTCGGGGGTTCTATGAGCGGATACAACACGCACCTCGTAAGGGATATTGAGCTGAGAGAGCGTTTCGGCGGCATGGCGCATCGTTTCCCAATCGGACTGTGAGCCCATGATGATGCCAACCAAAGGAGATTGTTCGTTCTGCATATCAAAAGTATAGCACAGGCGTTCGTGGAGGCGATTTATCCCTCAGGCTCTAGCTCTTCGGTGAGAAGCGGTTCCTCGCGTAGCACCACCTCTTCCTGGACAGGAACTTGCGGTTTGCGCTCTTTTGGGAGCCAGCGGGTGGCCCCTAGCGAAATTGTGGCAATGACCACACCCACCCAGAACGGCAGTTGATAGTCGTGATAGTGCATCCAAAGCCAGGCGCCTCCGACGGGAACGGTGACGGCGGCGATGTGGTTCATCGTTACTCCCATTGAGAGGCAGGGCGTGATCTCGTTTGGTTCGGCGATACGATTGAGATAGGTGGTAAAGCCAACCCCGAAGCTAAAGAGCACATTGTCAATGAGAAAGAGGGCTACGAGGGCGCCCACTGTGCGTATGGTGGCGTAGCCGAGAAAGACTACGATCAGCCCAATACTGTAAAAGGTTAATGGGCCGCGTTCCCCTCGTTTATCTATTTCTCTGCCGATGACGGGGGCGAAGAGGATAATGAGCACGGCATTGATAAACTGAATGGAGAGCATGTTTTCAAGCGGCACATTGTAGACGAGGACGAGGGAAAAGAAAGCGAAAATGCTGAATATCTGCCGCCGGCAGCCATCGAGGAAAGTAAGAAGATAGTAGAGGGCATATTTGCGCCGAACGATGAGGCGTGCCCTTGGTCCTTTGGTGGAACCGTGATGGGAGATGCCCAAGCAGAGGAGGCCGCTAATGGCAATGCAAAATCCGGCAAAGGCGAAGCTTACGAGGTATACGGTCGAGGGAGTGTGTCCATGATGGGCATGAAAGCCAAGCGCACTCATTCCGATGGCGAGAAGCCATGCCACGAACAGCGCGAAGATCGTGGCCAGTTTGCCAATAGCGGCCATACGGCTGAGATGCTTTCCGCCCTCTTTTCCTTCGGCCAGCGCCAAGGCTATGGAGGAGCTTACAGGAGAGTAGGAGTGAAAGCCAATAGACCAGAAGACGGTGATGGCCACCAGCAGCCAATAGGAGGAGATCGTACCGGAAAGCCCAATGCCTATGCCCATGATGATGAGGCCTAGCGAGGCAATGCGGGTTTCTGGCAGCATGGCCAGGGTTCCGGCCATGAGCGCGGCAAGAAGTCCGGGGATTTCTCGTAGCGATTCGAGGCCTCCTAACATGAGAGGGTTGGCGCCGAGGTGATCACGCAGGAAGTTCTGAAAGTCGCCCGAATAGATGGCAAAGCCGAAAGAGAAGAGGAAAACGCTTGTCAGAAACAAGCCCCAGTCACGGCGTAGGGCTTGCGGTGGACGCGATGATGGTACCGAATGAGCCTCGCTGCTCACGAAATGATGCTCCTTTGCTTGATATTAGCTCGGTTGAATTTTACCTGTTCTTGAGGTTACATCAAAAAAGCTGAGGGCGTATCACGCCCTCAGCCACTTCCGAAGCCATTGATTCGATCTAAGTCTATCGTCTATTGACCTGGCAATGGAGTACGTCGCCAATCGTTGTCGTTATAGGAGCGCCAAGTATCGTTTGGATGTTTCCACTTAACGTGTCCATCTGCATAGCCTACATTTAAGCCATTTTGGTGTCTTACAACAGGACGAGCGTAATTCCCATCGCTTGCTCCATATGCAAACCACCATGGGGCCGGATATAAGCCTCCGCGCGAGCCGTTTTGGTCTGGCCTATCGGCTTCGGCGAAAATGATAAAACTCGCCGGATATGCGAGGGAGGCAAGATTTGTAGTTTCATTAAAGCCGAAGTCTGGGTTGTTCTGGTACCACTGCCATTGTGTATAGGGGTTGACCAGGTTGGCTTCATTTAAATGGAACCCATAGTCGTAGGTGTACCATTTACCTGGCGCCGGCGCCGGCCATGGGTGGCCTGAAGGGCATTTATAGATGCTTATGCCCTGACGCACATAATTTTTGATGTACGGATCGAGCTTATATTTGTAGGTGTAAGGCAAGCGATCCTGAGCCGTATCGGGCACGGTGACAGGTGCTTGACGCTCGGTGACATGGGGAAAGAAAGTTTCATCGTAATCTTGCAGATACATCTGCACAGCAAGGTCTATTTGCTTTTCATTGGACAAGCATGTGGCCTGTCTCGCTTTCTCGCGTGCTTGGGCGAAGACGGGAAAGAGAATAGCTGCCAGTATCGCTATTATCGCGATAACAACAAGCAGCTCTATAAGGGTGAAGGCAGTCTTTCTTGACGTAGGCGTACCGACCCGAATGTTGTTCATAGAGTGTAATCTCCTCATCATTTTTGTTATTTGGTTCAGTTTTGCATACCTCCGGTTGTCCGGTCGGTGCCTGCGTGAGAGTTTTAAGAGAACCTGCCTATGTCGGCTCGGTGTCTGTTTAGTTGTCCTTGTGGGAGCCATCTCGTGTATCCTCCTTGTGGGAAGTTTCCGAAGCCGGCCGAAACTTCTCTTTACGTTCAATTTGTACCACGCGCCCATCATGAATTACAATCTCGATCGCTCCATAACGCATACCTTGCAGTAGCGTTAGGATGAGCTGAATGGTCTCTTTGTGAACTTCGCTGGAAGAACACATGGCCGACCTCCTAATATTGACTTATTCGATTAAATAAGTCAAGATTTGACAGAGTATACACCACGGGATACGGCTGTGTCAATACCCACAAAAAATTTTTCTCTACTCGCCTCCATACCGGCCATCGGTGCGCAAACTCCTAAACTTGCGACGACTGTTTGGGAATGATCCCCCTTGAGAGCGCTCTTGTGATGATGCTCAGACCATCAACCGACAAGATAAGTAGACTTAGTGAAGAAAAGGTTACATGCCCACAAAGGTTGACTTGACACAGCAGTGCCCGCTTAGGTTTAATGAAGGCAACATTTGTTTTGGGAGTTGATACTTTGGAAAAGCCGCACTCGGCAAAGCAGGGAACGGAAAAGACGGGTGGAAGAAGAGCAAGAGGAGCCGCTAACGCACGTTCTGCGACGGCTCATTTTAACCGAGGTGAGCAGTTTCGCCGTAAGGGCCTTATGCGTTCTGCCGCGCAGGCCTATCGAAAGGCCGTTGAGTATGCCCCGGATAACGCCCACTATCGCTTTCGGCTGAGCGAATGTTACGCCAGTATCGGGCTGACCGAAGAGGCTATTGGGGAGTTGGAAAGAGCGCGCGATCTGAAACCCGAAGAGAGCTATTACCACTTTTCCTTAGGCAATCTGTATGTGCGTGCCGGACGTATTGAAGAGGCCATTGCCTCGTTACAAAAGGCCACCCATTTTGCTCCCCGTGATGCCTACTACAATGTGCGCCTAGGCGTTCTCTGCTTGCGCTTCCGCTATCTTCATGAGGCGGCAGATGCCTTGCGTCGCGCCATTAAGCTCGACCCCGATAACGCCTCCTATCATGCTCTATTAGGGGATGTCTATGCGGGGCTGGGCTACGATCGAGAAGCCCTTCGACACTATCGCAACGCCGGACGACTAGACCCCTACGATGCACGCTACGTGGAACAGGTGCGGCGCATGGTGGCGGGGGAGATGACATGACATGTCGCCGGAAAAAGAGGTGCTGGACGCAGCCCGCTTCGATGCGGCTCAACGCGAACTTTTGGAGATTACCTGGCGAATGCTTCGCGCCATTGATACGGGTGATGCCGAAACCTATGCGGCTCTCTCCTCCCCAGAACTCTCTTGTTTTGAGGACGTTTGTGCCTACCGCATTGATGGCCTGGAGTTTCACCTCGATCTTATTCGCCTCATGGGGAGAAGTCCAGAACGCGCGCCGATCCGCTTTGATATACTCTCCCCTCGTGTGCAAATCTACGGTGATTGTGGCATCGTAACCTATACCCGCCTACAGACCTTTGAACAGGATGGCGTGCCCCATTGGAAGAGCTACAACGAAACAAGAGTCTTTGTTAGGCGGGATGGAGCTTGGAAGATGGTACATTTTCACCGTTCACCCACGCGCTGAGAAGCGGGTTTTTCGACGTTTTTCGGTGGGCGCGTAGGGTAAGCAAGATGTTGGCGTGCCCACAGAACGAGGTCGTCGAACAGCGTGTAGATAACCGGTATCGCCACCAATGTTAGAAGTGTGGAGACCAGTAAACCGCCGATAACCACAATCGCCATAGGGGCTCTAATTTCGGAGGCCTGCCCAATGCGGAGCGCAATGGGCAACATACCCAGAATCGTGGCAATGGTCGTCATGAGAATGGGGCGAAGACGGGTTGCACCGGCCTCTTGAATGGCGAGATCGCGGGGTTCGCCTCGAGACCGTAGCGTGTTGGTATAGTCCAACAACAAGATGGCGTTTCTGCCCATAAGCCCTAGTAACATGATCACCCCAATGGCAGCGACCAACGATAGTGTTTCACCGGTAAGCACGAGGGCCCCTAGGGCACCGGCAAGTGCCATAGGTAGCGTGAACATGATGACGAAAGGAGTGCCCGGATTGTTGAACAAGATCGCCATGACCACATAGACCAGCAGAGCGGCCATGGCGACGGAGGTAGCAAAAGGTACGACATTTTCGTTCAGCGTTTCCGCATCGCCACCCCAATGAATCTTGATGCCGGCATGGGGCAGTTTGTTCAAAATTTGGCGTTGTATTCTTTGTTGGATATTCCCTAGCGGCGCGTTGGGCGCGAGATCGGCGGTTACGGCAACCATACGCTCGCCGTTTTGGCGTTCGATGCTTGTGGGGCTGCTATGTAGGGAGAGATCGGCCACATCGGCAAGAAGAATGGGCTGTCCAAACGAATCGTAGCCGATGACGATGTTACCAACCTGTTGCAGGTTGCCGTGATCGAAGCCCGACAGATGTACGCGCAAGGGGATATCTTTGTCGCCATCCCGATAGACAGCGGGGGAAGCGCCCGCAATGGCCTCGTGTAGAATGGTGCCTGCCTGCAGGGGAGGAAGGTTGAAGGAGGCCGCACGAAAAGGCACGATGGTCGCAGTGACCTCTGGTTTGCCGGTGCGCACGGAAACATCTGGGTTGAGCACGCCGGGTATGTTGGCGAGACGATCGCGAACAACGGCAGCAAATTGGGCTAGTTTTTGTGTGTCGGCACCTCGCAGTTGGATATCTATGGGTTGTGTAACTCCCACCACAGAGCGCACGGCGGTGGCCACAATGCGGGCTCCGCTTGTTTGGGCTAGAGGGGCAAGATCGGCTTGAAGCTCTTGTGCGACCGCGCTATCGCTCTTGAGGCGCGTACCAGACAGATGCAGGTGAAGCCAGCGTGCGAAGACATTTGCGCGCGGTTTTAGCTGTACGTTGATCTGGGCGAACTGCGGGCCTTGTTGAGGGATGGAGCCAAATCCACCCAATATCTGCCCGACCGTGGTGGCCGTATGGGCTGTTTCTGGGATGGCGGCGATGGCGCGTTCCACCTGGGCGGCGATGCGATCGGTGGCGCTGAGGCTGCTGCCAGGAGGCATCTCGATGGTGATGCTTAGCTGGCCTTGATCGACGCCCGGCAGAAACTCAAAGCCAAGGTGAGGCAAGGCAAACCAAACCACAGCCGCTAAGATAATTCCTCCTCCCGCCAGGACTGCCCATCGGTGACGCATCGCCACACCGAGGAGGTGTCGGTAACGGTTCTCTAGTTTTACATAAAGGCCTTCTAAAACGCGATAGATTCCTCTACGCGCTCCTATCGTCTCTCCTGAACGATACCATGTGGAGGCCAACATAGGCGTTAGGGTGAAGGAGACAAGCAGGGAAAAAAGGGTAGCAAAGACGATGCTAAGGCCAAACTGCTTAAAGAAACTGCCCACGATGCCGCCGGTAAAGGCGATGGGCACGAAAACCACAACATCGGTAAGCGTTATAGCCAAACTGGCAAACCCAATCTCTGCGCGACCTCGGTAGGCGGCTTTGATGGGTGTTTCTCCGCGATTGAGGTGTCGCGTGATCGATTCAAGAACCACTATCGAATCGTCCACTAAGATGCCGACGGAAAGTGAGAGAGCCAGGAGGGTCATTTGGTTTAGGGTAAAGCCTACCAGGTACATCACGAGGAAAGTGGCGATAATGCAGGTGGGAATGGCGAGGGAGACAATGAGGGTTCCACGAAGGTTATGTAGGAACAGCAGAACCACGCCCATTGCCAGAAAGGCCCCTAGAATAAGGCTAAAATCCACGTCCTGCAACGCTTCACGCACGATGGTGGCTGTGTTTTGTAACGTGATGATATGCACCTCCGGGGGTAGCACCGAACGAAGCTGCGCGAGGGCTTTTTGTAGTTCCTCCACCACGGTTACGGCACTCGCATCTGCCGCTTTCACCACTACCAGGCTCACTCCCTCGTGGCCGTTGATGCGTGTGATAACCGTTTGCGGGGCATACCCCTCTGAAACGTCAGCGACATCGGCCAGGGTAAGTGGCGGTGAAGGGGGGGTGGCTGTAGGAGTTGAGAGAGAGGGGGGTGGGGTAGAGGGCAGAAGAACGGTATTGCGTAGCGCCTGAAGAGAGGTATAGGCGCTGGCGAAACGAACCTCGATCTGCTGTTGTCCCTGCACTATAGAGCCTGCCGGTACATCATGGCCACCCATCTGTAAGCTATTGATGACATCGGCAAGCGTAAGATGGTTCTCCTGGAGCCGCAGAGGGTCTACTCGAATATCAATCTCACGTGTTCTTCCCCCATAGACCTCAACCGTGCCGACTCCGGGTTCTCGGCGCAATTGTGGGGCGATCACATCGTCGGCAAGCTGACGCAGATGAAACGAGTTCAGCGAAGGGCTTTCTAGTCCGAGATAGAGCACGGGCTGAGCGTTTATGTCGAGAGGGGAGACTTGGGGTGTTTGGGCACCGGCAGGAAGATGAACGGACTGTAGGTGCTGGCGAACGGTGGCCAGAGCACGCGCCACATCGGTTCCTGCGACAAAGTCCATACTGATAATAGAGACATCCGGTTGAGAGCTAGAGTAGACGTTTTTTAGGCCGGCGACGGAACCTACGGCATCCTCAATCGGTTTGGTGACCTCTGTTTCGACCTCCGAGGGCGCCGCTCCTGGATAGACAGTTGTTATGGTGATGGTCGGAATCGTCACGCGTGGATTGAGGTCTATGGGGAGATGGAAGTAGGCAAAAATGCCCAGTGCCGTTATGGCGAGCAGCACCATCCACACAAGCAGGGGGCGTGATATGGCGAGACGGGTAATCCACATAGTAGCGGCCTACGGAAGCATAACCAGAATTCGGGCACTTTGGCCGATCCTCAGCCCCGCAGGAAGGTGGAGAAAAGAGAAATGCACACGGAACGAGCGACCATCCGGCTCGGCCACCGGGGATATATAAGTAAGTTTGGCTGCATAGGCGGCGCCCGGATGGCTGTCCAAAAAAACCTTTGCCGCTTGGCCGATATGCAGCAGTGGGAGTTGACGCGCGAGCGCTAAGGCCTCTACATAGGGGTGATTTGTGGAGACCACGGCAAGCAGAGGTAAGCCAGGCTGCACAATGTCTCCGGTATGAACCGCCAGGTCGGTAACAATGCCCTCGATGGGGCTGATGAGTTGGTTCGCCCTATAAACGGATTTGGCGGCAACTAAAGCGGCATGGGCTTGTTGAACGGCATCTCGGGCGGCGGCGACATCGTGTTGAGCGATTGCGATGACTTGAAGACGCGCTTTGGCGGCTGCTTGAACCGCTTGTTGTGCCTGCTGAACCCCGAATTTCGCCTGATCGAGGTCTTGCTGCGCAAGAGCCACGCGATAGGGTAGGGAACCACCGGGAGCAGCCATGGTCTGTTGCAGTTGCGCTTTGGCCGCCCTGAGATCGGCTTCAGCGGTCTCCACTTGGGCTTGCGCCCCTTGCAGTTGCATCTGCGAGACGCCTCCAACCGAGGCAAGCTGTTGTAGCGAGCGAAGGTTTTTTTGAGCTTGTTCAAGCTCGATCTTCGCTTTTTGCACGTTGGCGGTTGCGGCAACGGCATCGGCGTTATTGGCGTCCTGGGCCGCGCGCAGGGCAGTTTGCGCCTGCTGCTCCTTTTGCTGGGCTTGTTGAAGGGCTGCCTGGGCGGTGTGCAGATCGCTATCGGCTTTGAGTTGTTGGGCCTTAGCACCCACAATGGCCTTACGAAGTTGATCTTGCGCGGCGCGATAGCCGGCCTCGGCCTGATCCCATTGGGCGCGTGTTTGGGTATCGTCAAGGACAATGAGGGGTTGGCCGGCGGCAACATGATCACCGTTGTGTACAAGAACCGTAAGGGCTTTGGTTGGCTGTGAGATAGAGAGCGTAGCTCGGTCGGAGGTTTGAATAAGCCCGATCAGTTGCAGAGGTTCTGGCTTTGAGGCTATGGACTGATCGAGGCTTTTGGTGGCTGTGGATGCCGTGGTAGAGGTTGGCGTGAGTTCGGGAGCAGCGGCTGGTTTAGAAGCCGTTGGCATCTCTTGGCGTGCACAGGCCATAAGCACTGTGACCAAGAGACCTATAAGTGCTATGGGCATAAGGAATCGGCAGCGGTTGACGAAGCTTTGCATGATATCTACTTAGAAATTTGTTGTGGAACGAGAGTCCCCTGAGCGTACCGAAAAGCGAATTCGGCCGCGATCAGAGCGTACTGTGCTTGAAGTTCGCTCTGTTGTGCCATGGTGTAGTCCTGGCGGGCGTTCTTTATATCAAGTGCCGTGCCTTGTCCTACTTCGTAGGCTTTCTCGGCAACGGTTAAACTAGCCTTGCTGCTCTCTAACTGAACTTGGGCTAGGGCTAGCTGCGCTTTTGCCTCTTCCATCTGCTGCCAAGCCTGTGTTACATCGAGAACAACACCGGACAAGGCGTCTTTCCGAAGGGCCACGAGGCGTTCGACGGCATTTTCGGCCTGCGTTCTATCTGCTTTACGCTCCCCTCTGTCCAACAGTTGCCAATGCAGTTCGATGGTAGCGGCCGCATAGTGTTCTGGCACGAGAGCCGTACGAGTTTGTTCGGCCAGTTCGGCATGAAAGCTAAGAGAGGGTTGCGTTGCGAGGCGAGCCAGAGAGAGGCCGGCTTTAGCGGCCTGCAGTTGGAGGTTAAGAAGCAGCAGGTCGGGGCGCTGGGTTTGCGCTGTGGCGATGGCCTCCTCCGGGGAAGGGGGCGGTTCCGGCAACGAGGCCGGAGGCACGATCTGGATGGGGGCTTCTAGGGGGCGCCCTAGAAGCCGATTGAGGTTCATTTTTGCTAGGTGGTAGGCTCCTTGCGCTTTAGCCAAGCCCAGCTCGGCCTCGGCAGTTTGAGATTGCGCCAGGGTGCGATCCACCGGTTTGCCGAACCCTGCAGTAATTTGCTGTTCCACAAGCGCGGCATACTGTTTCGCGAACGCGATCCCCTCCTCCGCCGCTTTGAGGCCGGCCTGAGCGCGTAGCAGGTCCACACAGGCCTTTGCGACAGAAAGGGCAATGTCGGCCAGCTCTTTGCGATAGTTTTGCTGAGCGATGGCGCGTTCGGCTAGATAGCGCTCTTTGGCGGCACCTAGCCCGGCACGATAGAGAGGCTGGTCGAACTCCAGCTTCACCTGACCGAACTGCTCGGGAAGGATTGGAGACGCGGAGATGCCGGGAAGTCGCACCTCCGGGCCCTGCTCGGTGCCGGATGCGGTTGCAGTGATAGAGGGGCGAGCCACCGGGCGGTCGGGGGCGGCAGCGGCCTCCGCAGAGGCCAACTCGTAGCGAGCTGCTTGCGCTTGCGGGCTTTGTTGAAGTGCGATTTGGATGGCCTGAGAGATGGTGAGCGAGGTGGCCGCCTCCTGTGCAGGGCATGGAGATATGCTGCACACCATGAGCATGGCCACTACAACGAAGCAAGCCCGAGCGATCATGGGCGAGGCTCCTGCAGTGCAGCGATAAGATTTTGAAGGTATAACGCGAGCCTCTTCGCGGCGATGGCAGCTCTCTTGCCCAATAGATAGAGTTCTGGTAGGTTGTGGGGCTGTTTTAAGATGGCAAGAAGGAACGGAAAAGGACGAATACGACCTTGTGTGTCGGTAAGTACATTAAAATCAAAGGGCATACGGTTCTGATAGCCGTCCGTAATGGCGCGTACGACGATCCAAGGACAGTTATGTATGCTGGCAATTTGCGCTGCGCCGAAGCTTTCCATATCGATTCCTAAGGGTTTTTCTGGGTAGATTGCAGAGAGCTTCTGCAAAAAGGCGCTTTTTTCCGTCGCGTTTAGCAGAACGCGGTCTCCCGTTGCTAAAGGGCCTATATGTAGGCGAACCGACGGAGGCACGACTTGCTGCGCTTGCCTAAACACATCGGCATGAGGCCTATAGACCTGTGGCGCTGCCGCTCCCCCGTCGAGTACCTGGTTAGCCAGTAACAGCGTGCCCGGCACAACCTCTTCCGCTAAGCCGCCGCCAAATCCGCAGATGATAAGGCACCGAACGCCTTGTGCAAGGAGCTGCTGTGCGCCCCGTGCTGCATTTTCCCTGCCGGCGCCGGAGCAGTGAACGATGAGATTTTGTTGCGCCGCTTCCATCGGCCGGAAAGGCCTTCTCTCTTGGGGCAGCGCGAATAGCACGCCGATTCGCAGTCGTGCTTCCTCGTGTTAGGATGGCTGCGCCACAGGCTCTTCCGAAGGAGGCGCGATGTCACATTCAAGCACCTTTTGACGCACGGCCTCAACGAGGTCTTCAGGAGTAGAGAGACCGGAAGCGATCCCGACGGTTTTACAGTTGGCCAACACCTCGAGGGGCAGCTCTTCGGCGTTTTGGACATGAATGGTATTGGGGTTATAGTGTCGGCATAGCGCGGCCAGTTCCATGGTATTGGCGCTTGTACGAGAGCCGACCACGATCATCAAATCCACTTTTTGAGCCAGCTCGATGGCGTCATCCTGTCGGTTTTGCACGGGACGGCAGATCGTGTTGATGATGCGTATCTCCTTGCACATCATCAACATCTCGTTGATGATTTTATGACACAGTTCGAGCGCGTGAGTCGTTTGAAAGATCACGCCGACTTTGCGCAGGAGTTTGAAGTTTTTCTTGGCCTCATGAAGTTCCTCAACGCTATCAATCACAAGGGCCGGGTTTTCCAGTGAACCAAGGATGCCTTTGATCTCGGCGTGGTTTTTATCTCCGATGATCACGACCTGATAGCCGTCTCGCTCCAGAATTTGTGCGGCCTCCTGTGCCCGTAAGACGATGGGACAGGTGGCATCCACGACCTCGATGCCCTGCGTCTTAGCTTCCTCGATCTTCGCTTTAGGGAGGCCATGAGCGCGGATAACCATGGTTCCACCGCGGCTCTGCGTATAGTCCTCGACTTTCCGAAGGCCTTTGCTTTCGAGTTCATCGGTAACACGTTTGTTATGAACAAGGTCACCGAGGATAAACACGTCTTTGCGTTCATCGAGGGCTTGACGGGTGAGATTGATGGCGCGTTTAACGCCAAAGCAGAAGCCCACCTCGCTGGCCATGATCACGGTTCGGCCAGACGGTGTGCTGGCCACATTATGGTTTTTGTTTTTTGGCATAACCTTTCTCCTGAAACCAAGCCACTGCACGGGCGAGCGCGTTTTCTATGGGCGATTGGGGCATTCCCAGTTCCCGCACAGCGCGCGTTGAGTCGAAATACATTTTGTATCGGGCCATTTTCACCCCTTCAAAGGGATGCGTCGGCTCTTTTTTCAGCAACCCGGCGACCAGAAGGTTTTCTAGGCCTACGACGCACCAGGCCACGGCATAGGGCAGACGAAGGCGCGGGGCGGGTAGCCCCGATATCTGAGCGAGCATTTCTAACATCTGCCTCAAAGTTACATTACGATGTCCGAGAATATAACGTTGACCGGTGCGCCCTTTTTCCGCAGCCAGCAGAATACCTTCCGCCACGTCCCGTACATCCACAAGGTTCAAGCCGGTGTCTACATAAGCGGGCAAACGCCGGTTGAGAAAATCCACGATGATACGGCCTGTAGGGGTTGGTTTAATGTCGTTTTCACCCACGGGCGTGCTTGGGTTCACGATGACCACATCCAGACCCTCTGCGGCAAATTGGCGGGCAACCTCCTCGGCCAAGAATTTCGAGCGTTTATAGTGGCCGATCATGTCGGCCAAGGTTACCGGTGTCTCTTCGTTTCCGGGCGAACCATCGCGAGGGATACCCAGTACCCCTACGGTGCTCGTATAGACCACGCGCCTTACGCCGGCATCGCGGGCTGCGGTTAGGAGGTTTTTTGTGCCCTCCACATTTGCTCGGTAAAGCTGTTGTGGATCACGCGCCCAGAGACGATAGTCCGCGGCTACATGGTATACCACATCGCAACCGGTTACCGCTCTGCGAAGCGAGGCGATATCGGTTAGGTCGCCACACACCTCTTCGTAAATCGCCGGGTTAAGGGCGCAAAGATTCTCTCGGCGACTCGTCGGGCGGGTAAGCACCCGAATAGGATGGCCGCGCTCTGTAAGCAGACGAGCCACGTGAAAACCGACAAAGCCGGTGGCACCGGTAACCAGCGAAGGCATGTGTTTTATTTAAGCGACCAGGCGGCGAGCTGCAGTTTCCCTTTGAGAGTTTTCATGGCTTCGGTGACGGCACTATGCTCGAAACCGCTATGCATTTTGCAGTTTTGGCAGCGCGGATCTAGACGCGATTCCCAATACTCCCAGTTGGTGGTGTTCCAGAAGGTCTCCCAATCCGGGATGTAGCGATCGCCGATCAGATAGCAAGGCGACTTCCACCCCATGGGGGTATAGTTGACGGTAGACCAAGGCGAACAGGGCAGTTCGCGTAAACCGGCTGCGAATTCGAGAAAGATGGGAGTGGCACAGACTTTGTATTTGCCGGCAAAGCTGCGTATCTGTCGAAACTTTTCATGAATCTGTTCTCGGGTAAGAAAGATGTCGCGCTCCACGCTTTCGTATTCATAGCCCGGCGAAACGAGGATACCCTGAGCTTTCAGTTCATCCACCAGTTTGCAGAGCGCCTCAACCTCTTCTACCGAGGTCTCTTTATATACGGTGGTGTTGATATAGACATAGTAGCCCAGCTCGGCGGCGCGCTTCATCATCTCGACGGCTTTGTCGAACACGCCGGCACGGTTACACACGTAATCGTGTGTTTCACGAAGCCCATCGAGGTGGATCATAATGAAGAGGCGCGGATCGGGTGGTATAACGCCAAATACTTTCGTATCGAGTTTGAGGGCGTTCGTGCAGAGAATAACGTATTTGTCGCGTGCAAATAGCCCTTCGATCAACTCTTTAAGTTCTGGATAGAGGGTAGGCTCGCCTCCACAGAGGTTCACAATAGGGGCGCCACAGTCGTCAACCGCTTTGAGGCAGGTTTCCACGCTGAGACGATCTTTTAGTTTGCCGGTATGCCGCTCTACGGAGCAGCCGATGCAGGCCAAGTTGCAAGTGTAGAGGGGCTCAAGCATGAGCACTGTGGGGTAGCGGGTTATGCCCGCCTTTTCCATTTTTGCGCGATGGCGGGCTTGCGCCATCATGAACCCTATAGGATAACGCATTGCGTGAGGAGCCTCCTTTTAATGATGTTGTATCGCCAATCTGCGGTAAAACCACCGGTTCATTTTAGGATTGTACCCTAATATTACGCTTAGGCGAGTATTTTGTGCTGCTGGACTGGCTAAGATTGCAAATAGTATCTAGTGAGCAACACAGATCATACGATGGCCTCTCCATAGCTACCAAAGAAAGCGCTGCTTTGGCCTATCTCTTCTAGGCTAGAAAAGCCCTATGATGCGCCCGGTATCGTCTATATCTATATTTTCGGCAGCGGGGACTTCAGGTAGGCCGGGCATGGTCATAATATCGCCTGCAAGAGCGACGACGAATCCGGCACCTGCGGAAAGACGCAGCTCGCGAATGCGGATGGTGAAGTTGGTGGGGGCGCCTCCTGCTTTGGGGTCGTCGCTAAAAGAGTATTGTGTTTTTGCCATACAGACGCGGAGACGGCCGAACCCGTTTTTCTCTAGCCAGCGCAGTTGCGACAAGGCGGCCGGCTCCAAAGCGATGCCGTTGGCCCCATACACCCGCTTCGCGATGGTCTCCATTTTGGTGAAGAGGCTTCCTTCTTCGGTGTAGAAGGGGGTGAAGTGGGCGGGCTGCTCTAGGGCCTGTAGTACCGCTGCTGCAAGCTCCTCCCCACCTTTTCCCCCCTGTCCCCAAACATCGCAGGTGGCAACAAGCCAGTTCTTGCTTTTTGCAAAGTTGCGCACAAGTTCGATTTCTTTCGGTGTGTCTGAGGAGAAACGATTGATGGCGATGACAAAGGGGACTTTTACCTGTTGTACGATGCCCACATGACGTTCAAGATTGGCCAATCCGTCCTCAAGTGCCGCGAGATTCTCTTCGTCAAGCTTCTGCTTGCGAACACCACCATGCATTTTGAGGGCGCGAATGGTGGCTACGATAACCACGGCATCGGGGGGTAGATTGGCGCTGGGGGCAACGATATCGCAGTACTTTTCAAAGCCGAGGTCGGCCCCGAAGCCGGCCTCGGTAACGACGATCTCGCCCAAACGGCGTGCGAGCTTGGTGGCAATGATGCTGCTGCAACCGTGCGCGATGTTGCCAAAGGGGCCCCCGTGCACGAACGCCGGTGTTCCTTCCAAAGTTTGCACTAAATTGGGTTTGAGGGCATCGCGCAAGAGAACCGTCATAGCACCATGCACTTTGAGATCGGCAGCCGTGATCGGTTCATCGGCACCATTGCGTCCAACGACGATCTTGCCCAAGCGCTCTTTCAACTCACGAAGGTGGTTGCTGAGACACAAAATAGCCATGACTTCGGAGGCGACGGTAATGAAAAAGCGCGATTCGCGAGGGATTCCTCCTTGTGTGCCTCCTAATCCGATGACAATATGACGCAAGGCCCGATCGTTCATGTCCACCACACGGGGGAAGGTAATGGTGAGAGGGTCTATGTGGAGACGATTGCCGTGATGCAAATGATTATCTATTGCGGCGGCAAGCAGATTGTGGGCGGCGCCAATGGCGTGCATGTCGCCTGTGAAATGAAGGTTGATGTCCTCCATGGGGATGACCTGAGCATGCCCGCCTCCGGCAGCGCCCCCCTTCAGGCCAAAAACCGGTCCCATGGAAGGCTCGCGAATGGCGACGATGGCGCGTTTCCCCAGTCGGCAGAGAGCCTGTCCTAAACCCACCGTCACCGTGGTTTTGCCCTCCCCGGCAGTGGTGGGTGTAATGGCGGTCATCAGCACAATTTTGCCTTCCGGGTGAGTGGAGGCGTTCAAAAGCCGATCGAGTGCAGCGTATCCTATTTTGGCTTTATAGGTGCCGTAAAGCTCAAGGTCGTTGAGAGTAAGACCCAAATCGGCTGCCACCTCAGTAATGGGGCGTGGGGTAACGGATTGGGCGATGAGGAGGTCGTTATTCATGCTAGCTCCTTCGAGTGTTCCAAAGTTCGCGAACAACGGCGGCGAGGTAGGGGGCGATACGCTGAAAATCGGCGTCGCCTCTGACAATGAGGTCGGCATGGACTCGTGAGGGTTCTACGTAGGCGGCGTGCCCCACGCGAGCGCACTCTTGATAGTAGGTTGCGATCCAGTGGGGATCGGTGCTTCCGCGCCCGCCCTGCATGTCTCGAAGAAGGCGCCGAAGGGCACGTAGGTCGGCATCAAGTTCTACAAAGAGGCGAAGGTCGAACCGCTCACGGAGTTCGGGCACATGAAGCGCCATAAGGCCCTCCACGAGAATGACGTCGGGGGCGTTCTCTGAGGCGCGAAGGGCCTCGATATCGGCGATGAGCCGCGCATTATCGGCAGAGTCTGGATGGTTGTTATCGGGAAGTCGTTCGCCGGTAGAGGGGGAGATGAAGGTAGGCCCTCCGGGTGCACCACGATAGAAATAGCGGTCCATGCCGATCACCTCTGCATGGAGCGGTGGACTGCCGTTCGCAAGTGCGTGCGCGAGGTGCTGGACGAGGGTCGTCTTCCCGGAGGCCGAACCGCCGGCTATACCTACGACAACTGAACAAGTTTGATTCTTCATACCGCTTGCTGTCTGTTCTCTCAGAGCGTTTTTGTGAAAGCTAGACGATTAGGTTTACTCCTTTGGATAGGGCGTCAACGAACCGGTTGAAAGCAGTAGAGTTCGCGTTTTCCTTTGCCCTCATCTACAAGCGCAAGCAGGCCTATCTTCCCTTCGTCCCGTGGGTCGCCGATACGCACGTCGAGGACTTTTCCCGGCAGTGGGTCGCTACGCCAGCTCTCTTCATAATCGTCAAATCGCGTCAATTGCCAAAAGGTTTTGTCGCGCTCGTCGGCTTTGGGGACGTAGACAATGAGCCGGTCGTTGCCGGGCGACGAATCGCCGCTTGTCTCCGAGGGCAAAACCCCGATGAGCCATCTTCGTTGTCCTTGCCAGTAGGCTTGGGCATAGAGGATGTTGGGGGCGAGGTTTTGCCGGCCTTCAAAAGGGTAGGTGCCGACGCCCCAATGAGGGTAGCCTTCCTCGTTGGGGTTTAGATGAAGGTCATCGGTGACGAGTTTGCCGGAGTTGAGCGTCCAGACGGAGGTATTGTCGCCGTTGCCGCAGACAAGCAGGTCGAGTTGGCCAGGGCAGATCAGGCTGAAGCGAAGCGCCGGTGGGGGATCGCTGAGGCGTTCAAAACCTCCGCCTTTCCACATGAAGATGCCGCCGGAGGTAACAATCTGCACCATCGGCAGTTTTTGAGGTTTCACGATTTTGTTTTTGGGCAGTTGCGCGTCGGTTTTTTCCGGTGTAGCAAGCGTTGGCCAAGAGTCGGCGAAATGGCCGGCGATGAGGGGGTCTGTGGCCCATCCGATAAAGGAGGCTGTGGCATCGGTTGCAAAGCGAAAGCCGTCCCAATGGGTGAGCAACAGTTGGCGCCGAAAATCGGTGCTGCTTGCGGAGCCTATCAGCAGTACGAGGTCGTCCTCTTTATCTTGCCGAATAGGGAAAGGCTCGATAAGGGCCGTGTAATCGGGTAATGGAACGTGCCAGGCGAGTGTGAAGGCGGTGAGAAAAGGGTTGTCTTTGTGTGCAAACGGATCGATCTGCCCTAGGCATCGGCCGAATGAGCAGAGGAGAAAAAGCAAACAAAGGGGGGATAAGAAGCTGCGGCTTCTCATCCCACCCCTCCGTTTTCCATGCCGGGGGTCAAGCCGGAGGTCATGGTGGAGTAGACGGCGGTGAAGACCTCTCGGGGGGTTGTCAGCCCGGCGAAAATCTTTTGGTGGCCGTCTTCCAGCATGGTGCGCATCTGCTGTTTTTTGCGTGCGTATTCATAAATCTCGCCGATGGTGGCCCGGCGTGCTATCATTTCGCGCAGCTCCGGCGTGCTCACCAGAATCTCGAAAATGCCGATGCGCCCCCGGAAGCCGGTTTTGCGGCACTGTTCACACCCGGCGCCTTTATAGAAAGTTTTTCCTTGCATGGCGTCGGGGTTGAGGCCTATTTCGATAAGCTCGTCACGGGGAGGCTGGTAGGGCTGTTTGCAGTTAAGGCATATGGTGCGCACAAGGCGTTGGGCCATAACCGCTTGGAGGGTGGAGGCGATGAGATAGGGTTCCCCGCCCATATCCATCATACGCCCGATGGTCTCCACCGCGTTGTTGGTATGAAGGGACGAGAGGACAAGGTGACCGGTTAAGCTCGCCTGGATGCCGATGGATAGCGATTCGGGGTCTCGCATCTCTCCGACCATCATGACATCGGGGTCTTGGCGGAGGAAGGCTCGCATAACGCGAGGGAAGGTCATACGTTCGGTAACCTGCACTTGGGTGATGTGGTCGGCAAACTCATACTCAATGGGGTCTTCTACGGTAACGATGTTACGGCGGGTGCGGTCTAACTTATTGATGGAGGCATAGAGGGTAGAGGTTTTTCCGCTACCTGTTGGGCCGGTGACGAGCACCATGCCGTAGGCAGATTGGATGGCCTGGCTCCATTTTTGCAGCACGTCGGGCGGCATTCCCAGCTTATCTAGCTCTACGCGGGCGCCAACCGGATCGAGGATGCGCAGCACCATCTTTTCCCCATTCAGCATGGGCAGTACGGAGACGCGGGCACTTAGTTTTCGGGTGCCGTACTCCATGTCAATGCGTCCATCTTGCGGCTCTCTGCGTTCGTCTATGTGCATGCCGGCGGCAAGCTTAAGGCGGGCGAGAATGTTGGGCACAATGTCTATAGAAAGTTGCCCCACATCATGCATTACACCGTCTATGCGATAGCGCACCAGCATCCGGTTGCGTTCTGGCTGCAGGTGAATATCGGAAGCACCGAGGTCGAGTGCTTTACGCAACAGAAAGTCGGTCTCGCTAACGGCTTGGGTCAGTTCGCCACCAAGCTCCCGCGCGATACCATCCTCGCGCATGATCAGTCGAAAGGCCAAGGGGCCACGGGATGCAACCTGTGTCATGGTTTCTGTTCCTCTTTGCAGAGCGTAGGCATAAAGGCTATATGTTGTGGGGCAAACGCCCCTACTTTCTTTCTATAGTGTACCGTATTGCTAGAAATTTGCGCTACGTTGTTCGCAGGCATGCAACAGGCTTTCAACGGCCATCTGTAAGGAGCGGAGGGCCTCTTGCAGCGCGATGAGTTCGTCCTCCGGAAGACGCGAGACTTCGATATCGGCCAAAAGGGGCAGCATATCCAAAACTTTTTGTGCCGCATGGCTTTGAGGCGCGTAGGTTTCTACAACAGCGTGGCGAGCCGGCACGGTAGGGGCTTGGAGAAGCTCCTGATAAATCTGTTCCCTCTGCTCCGGGGCCGACTCCAAAATCTCGCGGGCGCGTGTGGGGGCGGTGCGTATGGCACGGACGAGCTTTTCGGTCTCTTCACTGTTAAGGCGTTCCTGTTGAATATGTTCCGCCACCTGATGCTGCAGTTCTGGGTAGGGGTTCAACTGTTTAAGGTAGCGGGCATGTTTTTCGGTAAGTTGGCCGGCAGCCGGCCTATTTGGGCTAGAGACCACGGCCTCGCCGATCTCTTCGGGAAGGGTGAGCAGGTCAAGAATATAGCCAACGGTGCGTTCCGACAGCCCCAGTCGCCGTGCCACTTCACGCGTGGTAAGGTTGAGGGTCTCTTTAATTTGCTGGATAGCGCGCGCTTTTTCAAGAGGCTGGAGGTCTTCTCGTTGGAGGTTTTCGATGATCTGTTCGGTGAGGCGTTCCTCTTCGGCGATCTCGCGCACCACACAGGGAAGGGTTTCGAGACGGGCTAGCTTGGCGGCACGCCAGCGACGTTCACCGGTGACGATGCGGTAATAGGAAGAGCCGGGAATAGGCGTAACGGTGATAGGGTTTAGCAGACCGTGCTGGCGAATGCTGTCGGCTAGTCCCTGCAAACTCTCCTCATCGTGATGTTTGCGGGGTTGTGCCGTATCGGCAACGATCTGATCGATAGAGATGGAGCGTATTTCCAAAGCCGGTTCTCCGAAAAGCCACAGAATTTGTGCCAATTATAACGACCTTTTAAGGGGATGTCAACAGGAATGCAGCCCTTTGTTGGGAGAAAGAAGGATTAAGGTATTATAGAAGCGACCCCTCTTAGGAGAGAAGAAGCGGCTCTATGACGATGAAAAGGAACCATGCGCCTTCGCCTGTGGTAAAACAAAGCTCAAAGAAACTGCTTGCTTTCGGATGGTACGGCGGAAAGTTTTCTCATCTAGACTGGTTGCTTCGTCTGCTGCCCAAAACCCATCACTATTGCGAGCCGTTTGGGGGTTCGGGTGCCGTGTTGTTGAATCGCGATCCCTCCCCGATTGAAACTTATAACGATATAGATGGGGAGGTGACGAACTTCTTTCGTGTTCTTCGCGAAGATGCCGAGCGGCTTATTCGCGCCATTGCTTTAACGCCTTTCTCACGTGAGGAGTTCGCCCTTGCTTGCCAAATTGACCCAATGCTTGACCCCTTGGAGCGCGCCCGACGTTTTTACGTGCGGGCACGACAGGTGCGTACCGGCTTAGCGCAATCGGCCTCAATCGGCCGCTGGGCCAACTGTAGGAACACAAGTCGTTCGGGCATGGCCGGCGCGGTTTCCCGATGGTTAGGGGCAGTTGAGGACTTGCCCGAAATCGCATTGCGTTTGCTGCGCGTTCAGATCGAGAATAGACCGGCACTTGAGGTCATCCGGCTATACGATTCACCGAGCACCTTGTTCTACTGCGATCCGCCCTATCTCCATGAAACCCGCGGCGATAGGAGAGCTTATGCTTATGAAATGAGCAATGAGCAGCATGAGGAGCTAGCGATGGCACTCAATTCGGTGCAAGGGCTTGTGGCGGTGTCGGGTTACGAATGTGAGCAGATGGATCGTCTCTACCCAAGCCCGAAATGGTTCAAACACGTCGGTCCAACGCGAACCATCCATTCCACAAAGGATAAGCGAACCGAGGTGCTGTGGGTTAACTACGATCTTGCTACTATTCAAGGAGCGCGTTTGTTTGACTTGAACGGAGCGCAAGATGAGGGAGAATGACCCGTCTACTATTTTAGAGAATCTTCACAGGCGTATATCAAGGAGACTCTCCACACCAATCATAAGAAATGAAGAGATTCGTCTGAAAGTTGAGCAAGTTTGCAAGCAGTCTAATAATCGTGCCTGTGCGCGTCTACTTATGGCATGCCTCCTGGCAAAAATTCATAAGCCAACACTAGATCCACGCAAGCCGTATACGGAAATCGGCACCAATGACTCTTTTTCTGGAAGAACTTACGATGAGAAGTATATAACAAAATTTATTAATAAGCACAATCTTCCGCTCAACTCGACAACAGCATTCTTGACACCAGCTTTTCGTAACTTAGATAGGCCACTTACGCTGGATACTGAATTGATAGGACGACCACGTCAACTTTACAGGACAACACTGGAATTACTCAACCTGGTGTATGAAGAACAAGTTCAGACTGAGGATTTACTCGCTGAGATCATTCGTGTTTTAATCAATATTCGTAATGAAAATAAGGCAACATTACAAACATTGCAAAAACGTCTAATAGCCATCCATAATGACTTACCATTATCATCAGAAGAAATTGTGAGTCTAATAGAGCAGCACTTACGATGCAAAAATTCTAGTAGACTGCCTGTACTGGTGGTTGCTGCTGCATATGCTTCTGTGTCTAAGCGTATTAAAGAACAAATTAGACCTCTTCAATCTCATACAGCAGCAGATCAGCAGACTGGTTCGCTGGGAGACATAGAAATTTGCGTTGAAAATGATGACCGTATTGTAACTGTTTACGAGATGAAAACAAAACCTGTTTCTGTAGAAGATATAAATAGAGCTATTACCAAAATCTCATCCTATGATCAAAAAATTGATAACTATATATTTATAACAACCGAAGTGGTTTCAGACGAGATAAAAAGTTATGCCGCTAGCTGCTATGAACATAATAGCGGAGTAGAGATCGCAATATTGGACTGTATAGGTTTTCTTAGACACTTCCTACATTTGTTCCACCGTTCAAGAGTTGAATTTCTTGATACATACCAGGAGTTGCTTCTGCGTGAGCCGGAGAGCGCTGTCAGTCAGGCACTAAAGGAGGCATTTCTTAACCTTAGACTAAATGCAGAGACAAGGGAATAGTTGCCTCCTTATTGATCATAAAACATAGCTTATCTGGGAAGCGCTTCAATGAGAGTATAAAAGACAATAAAATAAAAATGGGCAGTGCTGGATTTGAACCAGCGACCTCCTCGGTGTGAACGAGGCGCTCTACCCCTGAGCCAACCGCCCATTTCCACAATCATTGTACCCCCGTGCAGAGCGGTTTTGTCAAGAGCTAAGGCTTTGAACGGCAAGAGCCTTTTGCCGATGGTGCGAATTGCCGGCCCTCTGGCAGCTCTACGATGAACCATTACGGCCATTGCAGACTGAAAAACTTGATAGACGAGGAAACAGCTGTTACAATATAGCGCAGAACGCCGATGACGGGCAATAACTATTTTTAGAGAATGGACAATGATGAAAAGACAAAACACGGTGCTGGCGATTATGCTGTTAGGTAGTGTTTGTGGAGTAGGAGCGGGTGCTGCGGCGCCGCTGCAGAAGCCGGCGCCTACACAGTTCAAGACCTATGCCGTTTTACCGACGTTAGGAAGAAACGCATTTTATATGGGCAATCGTCCTCCACTGGTGCCTCAACCGCTTATACCGTTGCCTGTGGGAGCGGTTCGGCCGGAGGGATGGCTAAGAGAACAGTTGGTGTTGATGAGCGATGGTTTCACCGGACATCTCACGGAGATAAGCCCCTGGTGTCGATTCGATGGCAGCGCTTGGGTAAGCCCAATCGGCGAGGGTAAGAACGGTTGGGAGGAGCTTCCCTACTGGCTGCGGGGCTATGTGAGCTTGGGCTATCTTTTGAGAGATAGGCGCATTATTCAGGAAGCACGGCGCTGGATTGATAGCATTTTAAGCAGCCAGAGGGCGGATGGCTGTTTCGGGCCGGAGGCGAATAGGCAGGCCAAAGACCTGTGGCCCAACATGCTGGCTCTGTATGCCGTTCGCACCTACTACGAAGCGACCGGTGATAAGCGCGTGATCCCCTTTATGGAGCGCTATTTTCGTTGGGAGGCAAGCCTGCCCGTTGATCAGTTCTTGCCGGATAGTTGGCAAAAGGTGCGTGGCGGAGACAATTTGGATAGCATTCTGTGGCTTTACAATCGTACCGGCGAGAAGTGGTTGCTCGACTTGGCCAAGCGCACCCATGAGCGTACTTCTGATTGGACGGATGGGGTGGCGAGTTGGCACGGTGTAAACCTATGCGAGGGATTTCGGGAGCCTGCCGAGTTTTATGAAGTTACAGGGGACCCGCGCTACTATCAGGATACGGTTAGAGACTATCATATCGCCTGGAAGCTTTTTGGCCAGGTGCCGGGTGGCATGATTGGGGCGGATGAGAATGCCCGTCCGGGGTATACAGGGCCTCGCCAAGCTGCGGAGACCTGCGCCATGGTGGAGGTAATGTACAGCGACGAGATGCTCACGAGCATCTCCGGCGATCCGCACTGGGCCGATCGTTGTGAGGATGTGGCGTTCAACTCGCTCCCTGCCTCTATGACGCCCGATCTCAAAGGGTTGCATTATCTCACCGCGCCCAATATGATCCAACTTGATCGGGCAAGTAAGGCGCCCCTATTGCAAAATGGCGGCGACATGCTCTCTTATAACCCCTACGACTATCGCTGCTGCCAACATAATGTGGCTTTTGGGTGGCCCTACTTTACCGAGCACCTTTGGATGGCCACGAGTGGCAACGGCCTGGCGGCAGTTCTCTACGCGCCTAGCACGGTAACGGCGAGAGTAGGGCATGGCGAAACGGTGACCCTCCATGAAGAAACACACTATCCGTTCGACGAGCACATTTACCTAAAGCTTTCTATGCAGAGGGCATCAGCCTTTCCTCTCGTTCTGCGGGTACCTGCGTGGTGCGCACACCCTGTCCTTAAAGTGAACGACGAGAGGCGATATGCCCCTACCGTAGAGAATGGCGGTTGGCTTGTGGTACAGCGTCTGTGGCGGCCGCATGATACCGTAGAGCTTACCTTTCCGATGTCGGTTCGGGTAAAGGTTTGGCGTGCCAATCACAACGCCGTCTCTATCTACCGAGGGCCTCTGGCCTACTCGCTACGCATTGGAGAGCGGTGGGTGCGCTACGGTGGCACGGCGAAATGGCCGGCGTATGAGGTGTTTCCAACCACCCCATGGAATTATGGACTAGTGCTTGATTGGCGCCATCCGTCCACCTCCGTTTTTGTTGAAGAGCGCAAAGGCCCCTTCCCCGTCCAGCCGTTCTCTCTGACCAACGCTCCGGTTGTGCTAAAAGTAAGGGCAAAGCAGATTCCTCAGTGGACGGCAGAGCCAAACGGGCTTATTGGGGAGTTGCAGCAAAGCCCTGTTCGCTCTTCGTCGCCTACAGAGACCGTCACGCTGATCCCGATGGGGTGCGCACGCCTGCGTGTTTCGGCCTTTCCGCTGATTGGGGAGGGACCAGACGCGCGTGACTGGATTCCCGAAAATCGGGCAACCGCTTCGGCCTCTTGGTGTAATCCGAGCGATAGCGTGGAGGCGCTAAAAAACCTGCAGATTCCAACAAGTTCCGCCGATCAGAGCCTACCCCGCTTTACGTGGTGGGATCACAAGGGAACGTCGGAGTGGGTGGAATACGATTTTGCAAAGAGTGAGCGGGTAAGTTGGTGCCGTGTCTATTGGTTCGATGATGAGGCGATTGGCGGGGAATGCCGCGTACCTGCCGCATGGCGGATTTTGTGGTGGAACGGCATGCAGTGGCAGCCTGTAGAAACGAAGGGCGACTATGCGGTACAAAAAAACCGTTTCAATCGTGTGGACTTTGTGCCCGTAGAAACGACGAAGTTGCGATTGGAGGTGCAGTTGAAATCGGGCTATTCGGGAGGTATCCTCGCGTGGCAGTGGGGGAGTGCATAAACGCTTAACAAGCTGCCTAAGAGAGAGGAAGGAAGAAGATGCAGGGGTACTATGGGTCTTGGTGGAGTCGCCTAGGCGCTCTCTTCTTCATGCTGATAGCGATCTTTTTACTGCTGGTGCCCGTTGGATGGTTCTGGGGGCTGTTGAACAATATGGCCATGCAGGGCGAGCCAACAGCAGCTATTATCACGATGATGATCGCGTTTGTGCTATGCGTTTGGGGGATGCTCGTCTTGCTGATTTACGCCGCTCTGGTTTTATGGGATTCATTTACTGCCTATAGTTTAGAAGAGGAGGAGGTGGCAAAGCTCACTCCGTTAGGTGTTCAAAGGCTGCGCTGGGACTCTATAGAGGCTGTTACGGAGACGGGAATGTATCCATGGCGCCGCATTGTGTTGTGGGGTTTGGATGGGCGCAAGCTGACAGTCAACCCGGAGGTCGTAGGAACATCGGAGGTTTTCGAGGCGGAGCTTATTCGACGATTGGAGGATGTATTGCGACGTCAGGCTGATCGAATACGCGCTAAGGGGATAGAGCTTCATCCCGTGCGTAGCCTGGCGTTGTTGTGGCTGCTCGGAGCACTTACCTTTTTCGGAGTCGGCTTGGTGTTCTTTGTAACACATACTTCAGAGTTTGTATCACATGGAGGGGCCAATTCTCAACTATCCTACCCATCGGTGGAAGTGGCGCTTTTCGTTGGGGGCTTTCTAAGCTTGCTAGGGGCGCTTTATAGTTTTATCAAAACCCTGCATGTGGATGGGCAGAAACTCGTTCTAAGAGGAATTTGGCGTAGCATAGAGATTCCCCTTGCAAAGGTTGATAGCTTTTATGTCTACCCCGTCGTTCATCGTTATGGCACTTTTGAGGTATTACGCCTTCACTATTCCGGCAAGAAATTCAGCTATAGCAGTCAGCGCGCCGGCTACCTTCCTTTGCGTTCTTACCTAGAGAATGTACTTCCTGCCTCCGTTAGACAAAAGGGCGAGCAGCAGGCTGAAAAGCAGATAAGCAAAGAGTTGAAAACCGTGACCATTCTCTCGAGAATTGGCGCCGTTCTGTGTGTAGGCATGGGCATTGCCGGAATAGTGCAAGCGAACCAAAAGTTGGCCTTGTACCACTTGCTGAAGAGCGAGGGAGTGGGCGCTCCTGGAGTGGTGAACTATCGGTATACCACAGGGTCGAAAACGACGATCTATCTGATAGACTATCTGTTTAAGGTGAACGGGCGCACGTACGAGGGGGCTAGCCCTGTTACGTACGACACATGGTCTTACGAGAGGCCCGGAATGCCGGTTCATGTGATCTATCTCCCTAACAATCCGGCACGATGCATGTTGATACAATCTATAGGAGAGGAGCAGACACGTGGGTGGCTGTGGCGCAGCGGACTGCTTATTGTGTTAGGCATTGTCGCTCCATTTTATGTGCCGTGGCAGGTAAAACAACGACTCATGAGGCGACAACAGGCTATGGCGAGATCGGCAGATATTCCTGAGGGCCGTTAGGCTATTGAGGAGGGAACGAAACATGCAAAACCCCCATCAGGATGCGGTGTATCGGCGCTATATTTTCTATAGCTTGCTGCTCCCCCTGCTCGGCCTGATCGTGCTTGCCGTGGTGATAGCGATTGGTGTTGGTGTGCTAAGGCAGCGTGTCGAGCGCTGGGGTGCCTACCAAAAGGGTGACTTCCTCAATGCAGACGGCTACCATCCGGTGACCATTATTCGAGGGGATGATGGGTACATCTATGGGGTTACGGATAGCGGCGGCATCTACGGGCATGGGGTGCTCTACCGCCTATCGCCTCAAAACGGCGCTTTCCGGTTACTTCACACCTTCGACGGAACCTTTGGAATCGGGCCTTATGCGCTGATGCAGGCTCCGGATGGGTGGGTATATGGAGCTGCTGTGGGCAACGATTACTACGCATGTCTGACGATCTATCGTTTCCGCCCCGATCAGGATCGGCTAGAAAAGGCCTATGTGCTTGGGCTAGACAAAGTGTCGAACACGAGTTGTCTTCTGCCGGCCGGGCGGGGATGTCTGTATGGTGTTTCCGAGGCGGGCGGCCCGAACAACGATGGAGTCGTGTATGAGGTCTCTCTGCATCCTCATGAGATTCACATCCTGCACAATTTCAACGGCATGGATGGGCTCGATCCGTTTAAATTGATAGTGGGTCGTGATGGCATGCTCTACGGTGTGGCAAAAGCGGGCGGCAGTCTCCGCGATGCGGGCACCGTGTTTCGCGTAGCGCCGGACGGTAGCGGGTTCAAGGTGTTGCATGTTTTTCGTGGAACCGATGGTAAAGAGCCGGTAGCCCTCATACAGACGCAGGATGGAGAGCTGGTTGGAGTAGCAGACCACGGTGGTAGGGGCGATGGGGTGATATTTGCCCTGAAGCCAGACGGCACCGACTTTCACATCGTGCATCAGTTTTGGCCACTGCAAGCCGGCCATATGCCCGTGACGATTTTGCAAGCCCCTGATGGTGAGCTGTATGGCACCGCTCAGCTAGAGGGAGACCGTGGGGGTGGCGATGGTATCGTCTACAAAATGCGGCCGGACGGCTCCCATTTCCAGAAACTGCATATCTTTCGGTTCGCCGATGGCGCATTGCCGTTTGACCTTATTCTCGATCCGTCCGGCTCGACACTCTATGGAACTACCATCTTAGGTGGGCAGGGCAATACCGGTACCGTATTTAAATTGAACGTGGATGGGCAAGGTTTTCAAACCCTGCATGCCTTCAGCGGTAGATAGGAGGCCTAGCCGTCGAGGCGTATTGCTACAGTTGGCTGACGGCCTCTTGCAATTCGGCTATGGTGGGGTTGTCGGCGATGTCGTTGTAGTAGTGTGCGTAACGGATAGTGCCCTGACCATCTACGAGGAAAACACCGGGCATTTGGAACGGATCGCCTTGCGGTAGCAGACTAAACTGTTTATGCAGCATGGCGCGGAAGGCACTGGAGATAACATGCCCTGTAGTGAATTGGGTGAGTGCAGCGCGCCCTAGAGCAAAGGCACGATAGGCTTCTTTGGTAGGGTCGCTAAGACAGATAAAGGGTGTCTCTAGGCGTTGCTGTTGGCAGAACGTCTGGGTGCGTTCCGGGAGACCTATGGTGATAAGTGCAACCTGCACGTTGGAACGAATAAACAACTCTTTTGCTTCGCGAAGTTGGCTAACCAGTTCAAGGCAGAAGGGGCAACCAAAGTGCCTGAGGAATACAAGCAGGGTTGGACGTTGAGACCAGAAGCAAGAGAGGGCTATCTCCTCTCCGCTATCGGCCAGTTGGACGTGGGCGTCCGGTGCCTTTTCTCCTAATTTTAAGGTTGGCGTGGTATCCTTTTGTAGGGATGAAGGCATAGATCGTTCCCTCCCACACACTATTCTACCTAATTTTGGTGGCAGAATGGATTTATCTGTTGTTATCGTAAATTACAACACCGCTCAGTTGCTTCGTGCCTGTTTGAAAAGCTTGCCATCGGCAGTCTCCGGCCTAGAATATGAGGTTTGGGTGGTGGATAACGCTTCGCAAGATAACAGCGTTGCCATGGTGGCGGCGGAATTCCCTACGGTGCATCTGATCGCGAGTGAACAGAATTTGGGGTTTGCTAGGGCTAACAATTTGGCGTTGAAACGGGCATCCGGGCGACACTGTCTTTTACTGAACCCGGATACCGAGCCAAAGCCGGGCGCGTTAAGACGGATGGTAGACTATCTCGATGTACACCCCGATGTGGGCGCCGTGGGGCCAAAGCTGCTTAACAGCGACGGCAGCCTTCAACGAAACGGACGTCCCTTTCCTTCTCCGTTGCGCGAACTGCTCGGCTTCGATGTTATGAGAAAGTTTTTCTCACGTTTTTTGGGGCCGAAGTTCGAGTTTGGCCGTGACAATTTTGATGTGGAGTGGGATGTAGACCATGTTTCGGGCGCATGCATTATGGTGCCAAGAAGGGTTATCGAGACGGTTGGGGTGTTGGATGAGGCTTTTTTTATGTTTTATGAGGAGGTGGAATGGTGTTGGCGAATAAAACGAGCGGGCTATCGGGTCGTCTACTTGCCGCAGGCAGAGGTTGTTCATCACTGGATGGGCAGCGTAAAAACGCAGTATCGGCAGATGGCCCGTCTGCTTTTAAAAAGCAGCTTCATCTATTATCGCAAAACGGCACCGCTTCCGGTGCGTCTGTTGGCAGCCCTTGTTAATGTGGCCCGCTTGGCGCGTAACGAGTTTATTCATGTGGGAGTGGGGATAAAACGCAGGCTAAGGTGCTGGTTTGTCAAGCGACCCACTTGATAACGAATTGAAGCATTCTCTGTTATTCTTGCCTCCTCACATGCTTCCCCTTCGTTCTACTCCTATGCGTTGAGCAGCTTGGAGCTTTTCTTATGAGTTTGTTTGCGCTTGGTCTGCTCCGCCAAGCTCCCACGGATAGGGCCGGCGCTTTTCGGCTTGCAAACGTCTCGTGATGGACTCGATGCAGTGCTCGGCCTCTTTTGCGAGGTCGGAGGCGACTACATCGCCTTCCGGATCGGCCAGGAAGCTTTGCAGCACCGGTAGGGTATGGTGTTGCCCGGTTTTCGCAAGGAGTTGAAGCAGAACACGGCGCGTCTGATGGTCTTGAAAGTCGTTCTCCTGTTCGGTTAGGGTTGCCGGACTTGGGGCCGAGGAGAAGAACATCACGAAGTCGCCTAGTATCTCTAGAAATAGGATGACATAGCACGAGGCGAGAGCGACAATGACTAGCAACCCTGTCATGAAGGCGTCTTCAAGTTTCTCCGGGTCTAAGCAACTTTTGAAAGCCTGTCGCCATTCCAAGGTGCGTGTTGGACAGAGCAGTGTGTAGATGCGAAGGTAGCTACGGGTCGGCAGCTCAAGCCGATCGGTTTCTGGTAGGGCCGGAATAATTTTAGCCAGCGCCTGGCGTGCACCGTAGCATTGCCAAACATCGAACCGCTGTAGATCGCAGAATAGATGAAGCTTTTCGATAAGGAAGGGAATGCTACGCTTTGTGAGCGAGGCGAGGATTTCGTTCTCAACGGGCTGTTTTCTGCGCTGGATGCGTTGGATGCGTTCCCACAACAGCAGACATACGAGCGAGCTGCCGATGGCAATAGCAAGCTGAGAGCCGTTCCCGATAGCGTTCTGCGCAAAGAGATTCGGCAGCATGAGAAGCAGAGTTCCGACAAGGGCTACGAAGAGAAGGAGCAAGAGGAGGCGCCGGCGATAGCGTTCGAGCGAGCGCAGCAAGCGCTCGGCTCGTAATACCGTGTAGCCTTCTCGAATCGGTGCCGTTGTTTGTGCAGCAATGTGAGTATGGAGCAGAGACTTGATCTCCATGCCGTGAGCGATGTTGGCGGGAATTAGTAGAAACATCCCATTGCCCCACAGGGCTATCCGGCACGGTGCATCTAGATCGGTCAGGCGTTCATCGAAAGCACAGAGACGAATTTTGTTTATAGGGATACGTTGAAACAAACGGCCTTGTCGAACGCTGATACTCTCATTGGTGATGACGAAGATGCGCGGTAGTTGCGAAGGGGCCTTTATTCCGGCTACGCCGAGTAGGTAGATAAACAAGCCGAGTGCCCATACGGCGAGGGTAAAAGACCAGGGTGCGGACTTGGCGTGAAGATGCTCGTAAATGTACGCCCCGACGACCGCGATCAGCAACACCTCGAGGCCGAGCGCGCAACAGTACATTACAAAGGGCACAACCGAAGTCTGCACCCGGTAGCGACTTTCAAAGGATACCGTTCCGAGCATAGCCCCTTCCGAGCGGTTGGTTTAATGCATAGACGTTGTTATTGAGACAAGCGTTTCACGAGCACTCGGCACGCCTCCTAAAGAACACAAAACTACCGTTTCTAAGCACGGTTTTGCGACTTGGGGGTCTATTGAATATAGGTTACAGACGAATCGGCACCTACATAGCTGCATCCTCAAGGGTTATGTTGGGGAAGTGGCAAATTTTGCTCTCCATGGCCGCCTCCTCAATAAGCTCGGCTACAGTAGTGGAACGAAAGGCTTTCTCGATGAGGGCCACGGCGCCATCAATGCGCCTATGTAGGGGGCACAGGTTCTCGCCATGGGCGGCCAGCCGAAGCGGGCAGGTGCGTATGCGCGGTATGGGGTCTACCGCATTGACAACCTCGTAGATGGTGATTTCGTAGGGAGCTTTTAAGAGGCGTGAGCCGCCATAGAGGCCGCGTTGCGAGCTGATAAGCCCTACCCGACTTAGGTTTTGTAGCACCTTTGAAAGGTACCCCACCGGTACTCGAGTAGCCTCTGCAATCTCTTTTGTTGTTTTTGCGACACTCGGCTCCTTTGCGAGATAGACAACGGCACGCAGAGCATATTCAGCGGTTTGTGAGATCATGGTCGTCCAAATCGTTCTCCAAAAAATTTTTTACCAAAAGGTTGACATGTAGTGTACCCCAAAGCGTATAATATTGATAACTGGATAAGAATATCCAAAATAAGCTGTATACTAGCCGACTTACGGAGGACGTCTGATGCGTTACGCGAGATTGTGGACGGTTTTAGGGCTTGTGGTGGCGGGGTCGTTTACGGTTTTAGGTTTGTTAGGGCGTGAGATATACCAGCAAGCACCGCCTCGCCCCAAGCGCGTGATAACAACGGATGGTAAGCTGCTCTTCACTCGTCAACAGATTCTCGACGGTCAAAACGTTTGGCAGACCATAGGAGGGCAGGAGCTTGGAACGGTTTGGGGGCACGGAGCTTATGTGGCACCCGACTGGACGGCGGACTATCTGCATCGTGAATCTATGTGGATTCTCAACACATGGGCACGGCAAGAGCATCAACAGCTCTACGATCAGCTGACTCCAGAACAGCAGGCCGCGTTACGTGCACGTTTGCAGACGGTACTGCGAACGAACGGTTATAACCCACATACTGGTGACCTTGTGGTGCCGCCTATTGTTGGCCAGGCGGTAGAGGCCATGAATCGGTACTACTCTGAGCTGTTTGGAAAATATCCGGGGCTGGCCGGCATTCGGAACGCCTACGCGATGCCGGCCGGAACGGTGGACAATGCGGTTCATCAGCAGGAATTGAATGCGTTTTTCTTTTGGGCTACCTGGGCTTGCGTAGCCAATCGGCCGGGGCAGACGATCTCCTACACAAACGACTGGCCCCCAGAGCCTTTAGTGGGTAATCGGCCTACCGGTTCAATGGTGGTATGGTCGGTTGTTAGTTTCGTCCTTCTGCTGGCCGGAATCGGAGGGTTAGCGTGGTACTATGCCATACAGTATTATCATGGGGATGAGGAGGCTCTCGCCCGCATTCCCGATGAGGACCCTTTCCTCCGTGTGCCGCTAACGTCCTCGATGAAAGCCACTCTCAAGTACTTCTGGGTTGTCATAGCCCTCTTCGTGATTCAGGTCATCATGGGCGGTATTACGGCCCATTACGGAGTTGAGGGAACAGGCTTCTACGGAGTTCCGTTGGCGAAGTGGATACCTTATGTCATTACACGCACATGGCATCTCCAACTCGGCATCTTTTGGATTGCGACGGCATGGCTTGCCACAGGCCTTTTTATTGCGCCGGTTGTATCTGGGAAGGAGATGAAAGGGCAACGATTCGGAGTCGATCTCCTTTTTGTATGTCTACTGGCCATCGTGGTGGGGTCAATGTTTGGGCAGTATTTGGCGATTCATCACGATCTGGGTCTGCAAACCAATTTCTGGTTTGGACATCAGGGCTATGAGTATTTGGATTTGGGCCGTTTCTGGCAGATATTTCTCTTCATCGGTCTATTCCTATGGCTATTTCTTATGATTCGAGCGTTATGGCCGGCGCTCACACGGCAGGATGAATCGCGTGAGCTACTGGCTCTCTTTGTACTCTCCGCGGTAGCCATCGCATCTTTCTATGGGGCTGGGTTGTTGTATGGACGACAAACGAATCTGGCTATCGAAGAGTACTGGCGTTGGTGGGTTGTCCATCTATGGGTAGAGGGGTTTTTTGAGGTCTTCTCTACTGTGGTGATTGCGTTTCTGTTTGCCCGAATGGGGCTTATTAGAGTGCGCACAGCTACGGCCTCTGTGTTGTTCACAACGATCATCTTCTTGACAGGCGGGATCATTGGGACATTCCATCATCTTTACTTTACCGGAACTCCAACCGCCGTTTTAGCTTTTGGTGCCACGTTTAGCGCGCTGGAGATCGTGCCGTTGGTGATGATTGGGTTTGAGGGCTACTCCAATATCGCTCTCCATAACACACTCTCCTGGGTGCAGAAATATCGCTGGCCCATATACTTTCTCGTAGCTGTCTCCTTCTGGAACCTCGTCGGCGCCGGTCTTTTTGGGTTTCTCATCAATCCCCCGATTGCGCTCTACTACATGCAGGGGCTTAATACAACCCCAGTCCATGCGCATACCGCCCTTTTTGGGGTCTACGGGATGCTGGGATTAGGTTTGATGCTCTTCTGTTTTCGCGCATTTACGGCGCAAAGGGCCTGGAACACACGAGTGCTCGGTTTCGCCTTTTGGGCTATCAACATAGGGCTTATGCTGATGGTGATCTTGAGCCTATTGCCCATAGGGTTAATACAGACCTGGGCGAGCGTTACACACGGCATGTGGTATGCCCGCTCGGTAGAGATTACTCAGATGCCTATAATGCAGACGCTGCGGTGGATGCGGCTGATAGGAGATACCACATTCGCCGTAGGCGCTCTGGCACTTGGATGGTTCGTGCTAGGTTTGAAGACCGGTTGGTCTTACGCTAAGGAGGTCGCCTGAGTCGCTTTCGACGCATACGGGGTTGGGCATTACATTCTAAACCGAATCTCGAAGGAGGTAAGACATGGTTGAAATGGATGCGCAAAAGACAATAGGGCAGCTTGTAGTCGAGCGGCCGGATAGAGCCCGTGTGTTTGAGGCGTTTGGCCTGGACTACTGCTGCGGAGGGAAAAAGACCATCGGCGAGGCGTGCGCCGAGAAGGGCAAGAATGCGGACGAGGTGCTGGCAGCCCTCCGAGAGCACGATGCGGCGTCACCCCCAACTTCAGAGAGGGATTGGAGCCAAACCTCTTTGAGTGAGTTGGTAGATCACATCGTTACGACACACCACGAGTACCTTCGCAGAGAGCTTCCACGTCTTCAAGAGATGGCTGCCAAAGTGGCTTTGGTGCATGGCGATCGGCATCCGGAGATGGTGCAGGTGCACGAGCTTTTCGAACGTTTTAAGCCCGAGCAGGAGCTGCACATGGCCAAAGAGGAGGCCGTGCTCTTTCCGATGTGCAAGCTGCTTGATACGGCTACGGAGGTGCCGCGCACCTTTTGCGCCGGCACGTTGCGGCATCCCATCGAGGCTATGGAGCGTGACCATGCCATCGCCGGAGACGACCTGGCCGAGATGCGCCGACTGACAAACAATTTCACCCCGCCAGAAGATGCCTGTAACACATTCCGCGTATTGCTGGCCGGGCTTGCCGAGCTAGAGGAGGACATGCACCTGCATATCCACAAGGAGAACAACATTCTCTTCCCACAGGCGTTGGCGAAGGAGGATAGTCTGCGGGCAGCAAAAGCTGAGTAGACGTTTGGACCAGGAGGGCTGGAGCCATTCCCCTTCAGCCCTCTAATAAGAGTAAAATCTTAGAAGGAGAAGATAGAAGATGGCGATACAGATTGGGGCGAAGGCCGAAGGTAGCTTTCGCGAGCCGCTGCAACTGCTGAGCGACTGTCATCGCCGCATCGAGCGGTTTCTGCAACAGCTCATTCATGTGGCCGAACAGGCAAAGGGTGATGGATTGGACGAGGCCTATCGGGATGAGCTAGATACGGCTTTACGGTATTTTGAAAACGCCGAACCGCTCCATACGGCCGACGAGGAGGTCTCTTTGTTCCCTCGCCTGCGTGCAAAAAAGAATGAGGAGGCCGATCACGTTATCGCGACGTTAGAGGCCGACCATGAAGTGGTAGGAGAACTGCATAAGGTGGTGGGAGAGATCGGGAAAAAGTGGCTGGAGCAGGGGTACCTGGAAAAACAGGAGTTGAGGGAGCTGCTCGAAAGACTCTATTTTCTGCGCACCACCTATCACCAGCATATCGGAATAGAGGACCGGGTGCTTTTCCCTTTGGCGGCAACGTTATTAAGCTCGGATGAGTTAGAGGCCATTGGGCACGAGATGGCCGACCGACGTGGAGTGCCGTTCGATACGCCGCCGGGGACGCGCTGCGCGAGTCGCAGGTCAAAACCGGCGCCGCCAAAATAAGGCAGAAGTTATCATAAAAGGAGGAGAGTTCTCTTGCGTGAACGTGTGTTATCTATCCGTCTGACGCCTGAAGAATACGAGTGGTTGCGACGGCGAGCCTATTGGGAAGGCTGCTCCATCGCTTCTTTGGTACGAAAGGAGATTCATCAACGGATCGCAGAAGAAGGGTATCTACGCCCGCCGGATGATGAACCGCAAGACTTCGGCTATGAAAAAGAGATGATGCAGTTTGTGCTGGCCGTTCAGAACGGGGAGCTATCGCCCTAAGGCTGCAGAGCGTTCGGAACAATTTCTAACCGTGTTTATCGCAGGAGGTCAGAAACAGCGCCAGCGGCCGATTGCCAACGCGGGCTAATGCAAGTGTTACCGGTTGGGCTGTGCAGTCGGTTGCGGCGCGCAGTTGCTTGAGCAGCGAGAGCGTGTCGAAGGGCAGTCCTCGCTGTTTAATCTCTGTTACGTACCAGTGTTGTTGACGCAAATGGGCTTGCACATGTTTTAGGTTGTAGGGCATCCAGTGCACTATGCGATAGCAGCGGGCAAAGGGAGTGTTCACTTGCCGTGAAGAGGTAATGTAGGCAATATGGGGATCGATGAGATGACCGCTTAATCGGCAAGTAAGCTCCTCAACCAGCCCGGCGCGTATTACCGTTGGAACAGGTTCGTAAAGCCATTCAAGAGGGCTTGAGCAGCCTGGCGTAAGCCGATGTCTGTTTGGTGGTTTCGGGGCAGGCAAGAGTGTGGATGCAGCGCCTGTTTTATGAAGCACGGTGGCGCAGGTGAAAGGAGGTATGCAATCCGTTTGATCGCAAAATCTCCTTATGGCCTCCCCCCACCATAATGTCGCCTCCGAGCATTCTCCAATTTCTCCGACGTACTCCACAACGCTTCGTTCATCGAGAAGAGGCGAGAGATCGGCTGTAGGTGGAAGCTTTATCGCACCCCATTCAAAGCATCTTTTCAACTCCTTAAGCCAGGATAAGGAGGGGCTGAGTTCTTGCAGACGGCGAAGACGATGCGTTCCCTGCAAGGTTGAAATGCGACGTGCAGGGTCGCAGAATACCGCGTAGACCCCTTTGCGACGCAAGCGAGCCAGATCGAGAGTGCTTACATCCTGGCAGAGGAAGGTTGCCGGTGCCTTTGGAGCTACTGCAGCGAGGTTGGCATGGGCACATGTCAGACGTAGCAACGAACGATCCGTACCGATAACCGGCCCACGTCGAGCCAGCACGAGTGTATCGCAGCCGACGGAACAACAGGCATCGAGAACAAGGGTGTTCTTTGGGAAGTGGAAAGCGCGCCAGTTTGCCAGGGTTTCTGAGGTGGCCTGTTCCAAAGCCTCGGGCGTAAAGAACAACGCCTCTGCATGTGAGAATCGTTGTTTTGCCCGCCGGCGCAACTCCAAAAGCTCAACGATTGCGGCAGCAAGGGCAGGCTGACAATATCGTCGCAAATGTGATAGGCGCGTGAGGCGTTCATAGGGTAGGGTGCTGGCGAAGTGTAATAGAGCTTGCCCTTCGCCCGTGGAGAGGAAGCGAACAATCTCAGGGGTAAGCGCGCTCTGTTCTTCCACCGCTAGCCTTTCAAACCGGTGACGGCGATGCCCTCAATGAACTGTTTTTGAGTGAAGAAGAAGAGCACAATAACCGGAGCTACAACAATAGTAGAGGCGGCCATGAGGAGGTTCCATTGAGTACCCCCATTTTGACTTTGGTAGTTTTGCAGGCCTAAACCGAGTGTATACATGTTCTGATGCGCAAGATAGATAAGGGGGCCGAGGAAGTCGTTCCATACGCCCATAAATGTGAAAAGAGCTACGACGGCGAGGGCCGGCTTTGCCAGAGGAAGAACAACCTCGCGGAAGATGCCCCATTCGGAGCATCCGTCTATTTTTGCGGCCTCTGAAAGCTCGAAGGGAATGGTGAGAAAGAACTGGCGTAGCAGAAAGATGTAGAAGGCGCTCCCAAACCATGCCGGTACCCAGAGGGGGCGATAGGTGCCTGTCCAGTGAATCTTTTCAAAAAGCACGAACGTGGGCACCATAAGGACAGGGAAAGGTATCATCATGGTGGCGAGGGTTAGTTTAAAGACGATGTCGCGACCCGGCCAGCGAAGTCTCGCAAAACCATAGGCCACTAAGGCATTGGAAAAAACGGTGCCGCTAACCACAAGAATTTCAAGAATAAGGGTGTTGCGACCGTAGATAAGGAAGGGGATATAGTGTAACTGGTTGCTTTCATAGGTAAAGGCGGCGACATAGTTTTGCCACTCAATGGGATGCGGTATCCAGATGGGGGGCATATGCATGGTCTGATCGATCGGCTTCAGCGATGTTGAGATCATCCAGAGCAAAGGGAAGGCGAACACAAGGGAAAGCGTGATAAGCACTATATGAATGAGAAACGTGGCGAGATAACGTTTTTTGTGCATGGCGAATGACGTTCTCCGTGTATTAAACAGATTTTGATTTGGCTGCATCGAGGATTTCTCGCACTCTGCGGGCCAGAGTGGAGGGGGTGAAAGGCTTTTGTAAGAAGGCGATGCCCTCGTGGACGAGGCTCTGTATTTTGGTGTGTTCTTCCGTATAGCCGGATATATAGAGCACCGGCAGGTTGGGGCGAATGCGATATGCCTGAGCCACGAGTTCAAGTCCGCTCTGTTGTGGCATAACCACATCGGTGATAAGCAGGTCAATAGGTTTCGGATATTTTGCGAGAATTTCCAGAGCTTCCTCCGGGCTTTCGGCGGTAAGAAGATGGTAGCCTTTACGAGTTAGGGAAAGCGTTAAAGTCTGCAGCACAAGCGGCTCGTCTTCAACAAGCAGAATCGTCTCATTTCCGCTGGCCGGTGAGGAGGAATGGGTAACGGGCGGCGCTTCCGACTCCTCGTGACTGCGCGGCAGGAAGATATGAAAAGCGGCTCCCTCTTGAGGCGCGCTATCTGCGGCGATGTATCCGCCCGCTTGTCGAATGATGCCATAGCAGGTCGAAAGCCCCAGTCCGGTTCCCTTACCCACCTCTTTTGTCGTAAAGAAAGGCTCGAAGATACGTGCCAGCACGTCGGCACTCATACCCTCACCATCATCTCGGAATAGGATGTAGACGTAATCCCCCGGCGGAATCACGGTTTGGGCAAAGGTAAGCGTTTCGGAAACGGTTCTATTGTGCGTTTCGATAAGGATATGTCCACCGTGTGGCATGGCGTCACGTGAGTTAACCGCCAGATTCATCAGCACCTGTTCCATCTGACTTCGGTCCGCCTTAACCGTCCAGAGGTTGTGGCTAGGTTGAAAAGTCAGCTCGATATCCTCGCCGATAATGCGCCGCAGGAGTTGCCCGATGCCAACGATCAGGTGGTTGATGTCGAGATTTTGCGGCCGGGTGATCTGTTTTCTGGCAAAAGCGAGGAGTTGGGATGTAAGTTGCTTTGCGCGTTCGGCCGCCTGCTGGGCATGGTGCAGATGGGTTTGCGCTTGGACATCCGTTTGGACATGGTCTTCTAAAAGTTCTAGATAGCCTACAATGGCTGCGAGGAGGTTGTTGAAATCATGTGCGATGCCACCGGCAAGTCTCCCGATACTTTCCATTTTTTGTGCCTGCAGCAGTTGTGTCTCAAGCCGCTTGCGTTCGGTGACATCGCGGGCCAAAACGATGCGGGCTTCTCTGCCGGCATAGATCGTATCGTGTGAGGTGATCTCCACGTCAAAAATAGTGCCATCTTTGCGTTTATGCCTCCAAAGGGTGGGCGGAGAATAGCCTGGTTTCAGATGCGCAAGGCGCTCTTCCAATGTCTCCCAATCTTCCGGCGGGCGAATATCGCGGATGGTCATTTTGAGGAATTCGTCCCGACTATACCCGTAGTGAGCGATCGCCGCATCGCTCACATCGAGGAACTGAAGGGTGTGGGTGTCGTATACCCAGACGGGGTCTGGAATGCTTCTGAACAAGGAGCGATACCGCTCTTCGCTCTCTTGGAGAGAGAGTTGGATTTGGAGACGGGTAAAGAGATGACCGAGCGTGGAGGCATAGAGACGGAGGAGTTCGAGGCGCTGCGGAGTAAAATGTTGCCCGGACAGCAGGTTATCGGCGCTTAGAAAGCCGATGCAGCGGTTATGATTCCAGACGGAAGCAAAAACCAAAGTTCCATGACCAACCGGCTCGCCAAGGGCGTTACAAAGGGTGGTATTTTCGATGACGGCAATGGCTTGGGGGCTATGCCGTATTTGATCCAGGGCGTCGAGGGGAGGAATGGGGCGTCGAACGGATCGTTCATCTATGGTCTTACCTCCTTCATCTGTGCCAAACGTGCCCTTTATGAAGTTCTCTTCGTTCAGGCACCAGATGCCCAGCCTGTCGAAGCCGAGTTTTTCGCGTCCCAACTCCACGGCGAGTTTATAGAAGGTCTCTTTATCAGGTGCAAGGGCAAGTTGATAGGTTATCTCTTGGAGAGCGGTGAGTTTTTGAGTGAAAAGGCGATCCTCTTCGTGCGCTCGTTGCAGAAGCTCTTCTACGCTTTTTCTGTCGTTGATGTCGCGAAAATAGACGGAAAGCCCATGGGAGTAGGGATAGGCGTGGACTTCAAACCAGGTTTCTAGAGGAGGGTAGAACTCTTCAAAAGCGACCGAGCATCTCTCTTCAATCGCCCGATGATACTGCACATAAAATGTGGAACCCACCGCTTCGGGAAAGACCTCCCATATATTTTGCCCAAGTAACTGCTGGCGAGAACGGCGGAGGAGCTTTTCGGCGTTGCTGTTAACATACACAAAGCGCCAGTTTGTATCCAATGCAAAGAAAGCATCGGTGATGCTGGCCAAAATGGCCTGAGCCTGCAGGCCATCTTTATCAAGAAAGCCTTCCAATGCCTGCTCGTTCGCGGAGGTATCTGGAGTCTGCTGTTCACCCATCTATTACAAACTCCTCTCAATTACCGCCATAATGCACGTGGCGTTCGCTAAATTTAAGGGCGATCAGAGTTAAGATGAGAATCACAACAAAAAGTATCCAGCCCATAGCGCAGGCGTAGCCCATTTTATGGTAGATGAAGGCGTTGTCGAAGAGGTACATGGCATAGAAATAGATAGAGCGTGCCGGTGCTCCTTGAGGCGAGATGACGTAGGGCACGGTGAAAATTTGGAGGGTACCGATGATTCCCATAATAACATTGAAAAGGATGACAGGGGAGATCATAGGAAGGGTAACATGGAGCGTTTTTGCCCACCAGCCCGCTCCATCGAGGTCTGCTGCTTCGTAGAGCTGTCGTGGCACGTCCTGCAAGCCGGCCAAATAGATCACCATGGCGTTGCCGACGCCCCATGCCGAAAGCACGACGAGAGCCGTTTTTGACCAGGCGGGGTCGCCCAACCAGTTAGGCCCTTTGATGCCCAAATCCTGCAAGAAGGCGTTGAGAATGCCGTATTGTCCATTAAATATCCATTGCCAGAGAATGGCGAGGGCTACCATGGGCACGAGGGAGGGAATGAAGAAAATGGTTCGGTAAAAGGCCATCCCACGCACTTTTGTATTTAGTAGCAGGGCCAACGAGAGCGCTACTAGGGCGCTGATGGGCAGCGCCCAAAGGGTGTAGACGATCGTGTTCTGAACTGTTTGCCAGAAAATGGCGTCGTGGATGAGGTCCCGATAGTTGGCAAGCCCAATGAAGACGGGCGGATGGAGAACGGAATAGTCGCAGAAGCTGAAGTAGATAGAGGCGACTACCGGGTAGAGCATGAATGCAGTAAACCCGATGAACCAGGGCAGAACAAAGAGGAGCGCAGTGCGCGTTTCACGTCGGCTTTGTTTCATTGGTTGTCTCCATGTGCTGAGAGGGATTGAGCCTCATGCATGGCTTTTTGGCGCAGATGCAGGCGTCGAAGATACTCATCTAACTTCGGCTGCATCTCTTGTTGTACCTCTTCGAGGGCCTGTTCGGGTGTTTTCTCCATGAGGGTTACCTCATCTATCGCGTTAGAAAGGGCGCTGCTGTACTCCGGCCAGATGCCCATTTTAGGTGGAGTGATCACGTTTTTACTATAGGCCAGTCGCACGAAAAGCTTGATATAGGGATTGGGGTGGGTTGCATAGAACTGGGGGTCTACGTGGCGCAGGGGCGAAAACTTTCTTTGAAGGCCACACAGCATTTCACTGCCCTTGCGCGATTCGATAAATCGAATAAACGCAAAGGCGGCGTTCGGATGTTTTGCCCCACGCGGGATCACCAAGACATCCTCATCGGCGACTGAGGTGTTGGCCAAATCCGGCCGGTCGGCGGGATAGGGGAACGGCACAACGCCCCAAATGCGCTTAGGTTTTTCCATTTGGGGGGCAAAGCGGCTTATAAAGTTGTACATCCAAACGCCTTGAAGCTCCATGGCGACTTTTCCATCGAGAAAGCCGTTCTGAGGGGAGGAAAAGGTTCCGAGTCCGCTTCGAAACGACTGCAGGTTGCCCGGTCCGTATTTTTTAGAGTACGACTGTATCCATTGATAAGCACGAACGTTTCCGGGGTCGGTAGCCGTGATCTTATCCTTTCCATTCCACAGTTTTCCGCCAAAGAAATAGCCCCAAGCCCAATTCCACCATCCGGGTTCTGTGGGCAGGAAGCCGACCTTCTGTATGTTACCGTTAGCATCGCGAGTGGTGATCTTAGCGGCATCGGCATCGAGCTCCTCTATGGTCTGAGGGGGGTGGGTAATGCCGGCAGCCCGAAGCATCGCCATGTTGTAGTGCAAAGCGGTTGTGGCCGGTGTGCTTGGCAAGGCGTACTGATGGCCGTGATAGTGCCCCATGTCCCAAAAGACGGGAATAAAATGGTTTCGATCAAGACCGTAGCGCTTGCAATAGCTATCGAGGGGAATAATAGCGTTATCATCGGCATACTGGGCCACATTGGGGCCGTAGAGGCCGGCCACATCGGGCGGGTCGCCGCCGGCTATTGCCAACAGCGTTTTGTTCTCTATGCCGCTGACGGTGAGGAGGTCTACATGAATGCGATTTTGAGATCGGTTAAACGCTTCGACCGTCTTGCGGATGGCATCGCCTTCGAAATCGGTCCACTTTTCCCAATAGATGACGTGGATTTTACCGTCATGGTAGGCAGGGTGAGCGATCATCTCGCTATAGACTGCCGTCACCACGATCAGAGCAGCCAGGAGAGGCAGTCCGAAGCGATTTAGCGATAGCGGCGAACGTTTCAAACGTGGAATTCTCCTTGGAAAGTTTCAGACATTATGCTATTGTACCCTTCACACAGAAGAAAACGGGTGTGCTGTGCGTTTGTGTGCGCCTCCTATGTCACAATGTTAAGGAGGTCTGATGGGAGGGACGCGATGCAGCAGGTTGCGCGCCTGGTGGTGCCAGATGAGCGTTTTTGGGCCGATATAGCGGCTATCGAGAGGGCTTCAACCGGAGTGCTCTGTTTTGCCGCCGAGGACTTACAGACTGGGGCAATTGTGCAATACAACGCAGAGCATAAATGCCGTACGGCCAGCGTCATCAAGCTGCCCATTTTGGTGCATGTGGGGTTGAGCATCGAAGAGGGGAGGTTGGCATGGGATGAGCCTTTGGTGCTAACCGATGCGGAGAAGGTGCCCGGTTCGGGAATTCTCTCGCAATTAACGGCAGGCCTGCGGCTAACTTTACGCGATGTATGTGTGCTGATGATCGTCCTTTCCGATAACACCGCCACAAATATGATCATCGAGCATGTGGGCGGAGTGAACCCCATTAATGAGCGGATGCGATCTATTGGGCTGGAGATAACAACTTGCTTTCGCAAAGTATATGCCAGAGATGCCTTGCCCAATCCCTACGGATTAGGGGTGACGACGCCTTGGGAGATGTTGCGGCTTCTTGAGATGATCGCAAGGGGCAAGCTGGGAAGCGAGGCCTTGTGTGAAGAGTTTTTGGCCATCCTTTCCAAGCAGCACTATCGCGACTGCATCCCACGCTACCTGCCGGAGGAGTGGCGCTATGCCGGTAAGACCGGTTCGATAGACGAGGCCCGCAACGATGTGGGCATCGTGACCGATGCTGAGGGAAATAGGTTTGCGTTGGCACTGTTCTGTCAGGAACTGCAGGTGGTACGCTGGACGGCAGACAATCCGGGGGAAGTCGCTTTAGCGCGTTTGTCAAAGCGGCTTCTTTTGGAGTAGACAGATCGGCTTATAAAAACCTGGGCAGCCGGCACCGCCTCAGGATGATAGTTTGTGCTGCTTGCAGGGGCGCACATCCACGCATCACGTCTTTAACAAACCTGACCCTATAGAGCGCGCCGCAAGCCTCTGCCCTTGAGGGCGAGCGGCGAAGCAGGTTGTAGGGGCAGGTTGCCCCAAGAAGCCGCCGTTCTTTAGACCGTGCGGAGTGTCACTGAGTTGATTCGGTCTTCGTTTCGACGTGCCAAGGGGCATCTTCGATAGGTGCCTCCTTGGGTGGAGGTGGTACAAGGTCGTAGCGTGCAAGCAGAAGGCAGGTGGCCCGCGTTACTAGTTGTAGAGGAAGCGCGGGGTAAAGCAGTATCCAAGCGATGCCTGTGAGAAAGCAGAGCAGCACGAGCAGCGCGGTGATACAAAGAAGGCCTATTGTATAGAGCGGGTTCCCTAGGGTGAGGAAAAAGGAGCGACGGATGGCGGCCAAAGCTCCACGACGTGCACGTCGGCCCTCTTCGTCGAAGACCCCATTCTCCTGCAGAACCAACAGTGGGTATTGATAGAGCAGAAGGAGTGACCAAGAAAGGAGAACGTAGGCCCAAAAGAGAGAGAGCAGAGTACTGAAAGAGTGATGCCAGTAAGTGTAAAAAAGGAGATTTGCAAGTAAGCCAAAGGTAATGACCAGCTGAAAGAGACCGAGGCGAATGGCAGGCCAGTAGTGTTGACGGAAACCTTGGAGGAAACAAGCCCAAGATACCGAGCGCCCTATGCAGATACGATAAGCAACAAAGCAGTATCCTGCAAAAAGAGGTGGAAAAATAGGCAGTGTAAGCAGGGTAAGCAGAAGATAGCCCGGTTTAGGTGGGAGGTGAATAAGCTTCGTTAGGCTGAGCGGAACGGAGAGCAGCAGGGGAATAAGCAGACTATGAAGAAGGCTGAAGGAGATGGCAAAGCCCAGATGATCCCAAAGATCGCGCATAGCAAGGCGCAGCGCCCGAAGGAGCGTGGGGCGAAAAGGGGTTTGTCCGGCTGGGGCGATCATCGTTGACTTCACCTGTTCCTTTTTGTGCGCATTTCTCTTGACAGCAACCTTTTTTCATTGTATCATAATATGCATGTACGGAGAGTGACAGGCGTAAGGTAAAGAATAGAGAAAAGGTGACAGAAAGCTATGGGGGTTACGATTCGCGAGCTGGCAGAAGCAAGTGGGGTGGCACCATCCACCGTATCCTACGTTATCAACAACGGTCCACGCCGTATCAGCGCTCGTACACGAGCGCGTGTAGAAGAGGCTATGCGTCGCCTCAACTACACCCCCAATGCGTTGGCGCGTGGCTTGGTGCAGAAGCGTATTCACACCATTGGGGTCGTCTATACGCACTACGATCATCTGATTCCAAGCCTCTACTTTTTGGAAGTGCTACAGGGCATTCTTGGGGCGACGATGGAGCACGACCAGAGCGTGTTGTTATTCACCGAGAGCTTGGAATGCGACGTGACAAAAAACCTCATGCGTTGGTGCGATGGGCGCTGTGATGGGCTTTTAGTAGTGGCCTTGCCCCATAACACAACCGTTATAGAGGAGTTGCGTGCGCGCGAAGTACCTTTTGTGCTGATCAACTATATGAGCGATCGCAAGGATGTGACGTGTCTCGATGTGGATAACGTTTCGGCAGCACGCAATGCGGTGAACTATCTCATTCAGATGGGGCATGAACGGATTGCGATTTTTTGCGGTCAGGACAATCTAGACAGCACCCATCAGCGGCTGGCCGGTTACCGCCAGGCGTTGGAAGAGGCAAGACTTCCTGTTTGTGACGCGTGGGTCTTCCCCGGTAAGTATTTTGAAGAGTTCGGCTACCAGCAGGCGGAAAAGCTCCTGGCAATCCCTTCACATGAGCGGCCCACTGCCGTATTTTGCACCAACGATGTGTTGGCCATTGGGGCTATGAAGGCCTTTGCGGAGCATGGAGTGCGGGTTCCCGAAGATATTTCTCTGATCGGTTTTGACGATATTATCACGGCCTCGACCATTCAGCCTCCGCTAACAACGGTGCGGCAGCCGTTAGCTCGGATCGGTGCCCGTGCAACGGAGTTGCTTTTGGAGCAGATCGAGCAGAAGCGCGCGCCCGGCATTAAGGAGCTTCTCCCTACAGAACTGGTCATTCGGGCGACGGTGGCTAAACCTTCATGTCGTTAGCACACTCACGTCATGCAAACATCGCCTCATTCGTGGGCTAGGTTGGTTGTCGCCTTTGAGTAGACAGTAGCCGCCATCTGTGTTATAATGCCTATTGATTGGTTGAATAACGCGGATGTGGCTTCTGTCTAGTAGGCCCATTTCAAGGAGGCGATGGTGAACAAAAAGGTCATTTTTCAGGTAGCCATTCTCTTTTTAGTCGTTTTCCTCCTCACTGGCTGCAGCAGCAACTCCAATTCGTCAAGCCCAACCGTTCGAGGGGCATCGGCACTGGGGAACCATACCCTTGTTATTGCCTGGGCCCAGTGGAAGCCTTCCGACTATTTGCAGACTCTCTCGGAAGATTTCACACGGCAAACGGGCATTCCCGTGAAGGTCGAGCAGATTCCTTGGAGTCAGTATCAACAGAAGATACAAACGGACGTTTGGGCAGGAAAAAGTGATGCCTACGATCTCATTGTAGGGGATAGTCAGTGGTTGGGACGTGGGGCAACGGAAGGCCACTATGTAGACCTAACCGACTGGTCTAAAACCCACGTTCCTTGGCAGGACTATACAGACAACATTAAGAAGTTCTATTGTGAGTACAACGGCAAAATTTGGGCGCTGCCTTGCGAGGCCGACGCCCTCGGCTTTGCCTATCGTAAAGACCTCTTCGAGAACCCCACCGAACAGGCCAACTTTAAAGCGAAATATGGTTATCCGCTTGCACCGCCGAAAACCTGGCAGCAGTTTCGCGACATTGCCGAATTTTTCACACGTCCCCAACAGCACCTCTACGGTTGTGCCCTCTTCTATGCCGGGCCGGTCTCTTACGACGGGGTGACGATGGGATTTATGCAGGTTCTATGGTGCCTCGGAGGCGAGTTCTTCGACCCAAAGACGGGCGCAGTTGAGGGCTATGTCAATTCCCCTGCCTCGGTAAAGGCGCTTGACTTCTATACCCGTGAGCTTAAGCAGTTTACACCCCCACACTCGGAGAACTACTACTATAACGAAACGTTGGATGCCTTCAAGTCGGGTGAAGTGGCTATGGCGCTCGATTGGTTCACCTTTTTCCCCGCCTTGGTAGATAAATCTCAAAACCGCTATGCGGATGTCACCGGGTTTTTCGAATCGCCTGCCGGCCCGGCCGGACACTGGATCAGCCTTGGCGGCCAGGGCATCTCCATCTCCGCCTACTCAAAACACATTGACGAGGCAAAAAAGTTTCTGGCATGGTTCTCCAGTGAAGATACCCAGCGAAAGTGGGCCCTGCTTGGTGGTCTTACCTGCAATAGCAAAGTCCTTAGCAGCCCAGAGTTTCTCAATGCCACCCCCTTTAATAAGGTGTTTGCCGAAAGTGTGCCTCTATTACGCGACTTCTACAACAACCCCGCCTATGCCGACCTTCTCAACGTGACACAAGAGGAGTTTAATGCGGCAGCTACAGGCCAAGTAACAGCGCAACAGGCGATGGATATCGTGGCCCAGAAACATACGGAGATACTGAAACGCGCCGGTTTGTTGAAATAGACTTCGGCGAGGGGATAGGTGAAAACTCTTATAAAGGACGGCATAGACACGCAGGCTCGTTCTTTGAAAGGCCGATTAAGCGATCGCACCGTGGCGAATCTCTTCCTGATTCCTACGGTGATTCTGCTGTTGGCCATCAATATCTTTCCGCTATTCTGGTCGCTCTTTCTCTCATTTTGTGAATATGTGGACACGGCCAGTATGCCTCCGCGTTGGGTAGGGACGGCCAACTACCATCAGATTCTTCATAGCGCCGATATTTGGAACACTTTTCAGGTTACAGCACGTTTCACTCTACTGGCCATCGGGGTGGAGTTAATCGTCGGGTTTGGAATGGCGCTCCTGTTGCACCGGACGTTTCGCGCACGTGGCATTATAACCACACTGCTTCTGGTGCCGATGATGCTTTCGCCCGTGGTGGTAGGCCTGTTTTGGAGCTACATGTTTCAGTCGTCAAATGGCCTGATCAACTGGCTTTTACAGCAAGCGCACCTTCAAAACCCACTTGCGCCTGCAGATTGGCTTAATAACCCACAAAATGCGCTCTGGTCTCTCGTCATCGTGGATGCCTGGATGTGGTCGCCCTTTGTGATGCTCATCGCGCTGGCCGGGCTGCAATCGGTGCCACCACATCTCTACGAGGCCGCCGATGTGGACCGAGCTTCGCCCTGGTTCAAGTTCCGTTACATTACCCTGCCGATGGTAGCTCCACTGCTGCTCATCGCACTGCTCTTCCGAACCATTGACTGCTTCAAACTGTTTGACATTGTGTATGTGCTAACGGGGGGCGGGCCGGGAACCTCAACTCAGACCGTCTCCTATCGGCTTTTTAAATTGGCTTTTGACTCGCACCGTACCGGCCTCGCCTGCGCCCTCGCTTATGTCATCTTGCTGCTGATCATCGGGCTGACGAACCTGTTCATAAAGTACCTTGGGCGCCTTCGCGGAGAGGGCATCACCGATGCGGAGAGTCTCTGGCAACTGCTTCAGGTCAAGGCCGCTCCTATCCCCGGATTACGATGGCTACTGGAGACTCCGGGGCGAGCCATAACGATAGGAGTGGGAATGGGGGTTCTATGGTATGGTCTGATGGCCATTCGAACACACCACGGGCCTGCGCCATTGATCGTATTTATAGGTCTCATCATCCTTGTTGGATTTGTGGCGTTAGGCGTAAGTAGACTGCCTCAACTGTTACGCAATCTGCTGGCGTACGGGGCTATCGGAATCGTGTTGGTTGTCTATCTGCTTCCTATCTACTGGATCGTTGTAACAAGCATTACCCCTCCGAGTCTCATAGCCGCACTCACTCCGCGACTTATTCCAACCCACTTAGCAAGGCCGGATGAGCCGCTAAAGAAAGAGACCGTGTTCTTTGGGGCGACCTTTCAAAACTATAGTATGCTGATTTTTCAACATGAGGGCAACGAACCATCGGGCCGAATCTTGGGATTGTCGGATTTTCCCTTGCAGATCGGCAACAGTCTCCTTATAGGCATACTATCCACTCTCTTTTCGGTGGGGCTGGGAACGATGGCAGCCTATGCGTTTGCCCGTTTTCGGATTAAAGCCGGTGGCGATCTGTTGTTTTTCGTTTTAAGCACGCGCATGCTGCCTGCCATTGCGGTGGTGATACCGATTTTTCTTATGTATCGTGCCCTTGGGTTGCTTGGCACGCGCACCGGTCTCGTGCTGCTCTACACGGTTTTCAACCTCTCTTTTTCGACATACCTGTTAAAAGGATTTTTCGACGATATCCCCCACGAATACGACGATGCGGGGCTGCTTGATGGGTATACACGGCTACAGGTCTTTCGCAAAATCTCTTTGCCGCAGGCTGTAACGGGGATTGCGGCAACCGCTGTGTTTTGTTTTATCACCGCCTGGAATGAGTTCGCGTTTGCACAGATACTCTCTACCCAATCGCCCCTTACTGCGCCTCCTTCCATTGTGTCGCGTACGGGAGCTGGGGGAACCGATTGGGGGCAGATCGCAGCGGGAACGGTTATCTTTCTCATCCCTGTGACGCTCTTTACGTTTGCGATGCGAAAACATCTACTGCGAGGAGTTACCTTCGGCGCAATTAAGCGATAAACGAAGAGAGAAGCGTTTAACTAGAGGAGTGCGTATGGCTTCGGTGGAGGTGAGGAATCTCGTAAAGCGGTTCGATCAGAACATTGCTGTCAATCGGGTCAACTTATTGGTTCCAGATGGGACGTTTCAGGTTTTTCTGGGACCGTCGGGCTGTGGCAAGACGACGACGTTGCGCTGCATCGCGGGCTTGGAGCTGCCCGATGAGGGGCAGATATTTATAAATGGGCAGGATGTTACCAAATGGCCGCCGTCGGCAAGGGATATTGCGATGGTCTTTCAGCAGTATGCCATTTACCCACATATGACGGTAGGGGAGAACCTTGCTTTTCCCTTGAAGGCTGTAAGAACGCCGCGGGAGGTTATTAGGGAGCGTGTGCAGGAGACGGCGCGTAAGCTACACATCGAGCGCCTACTCGACCGCAAGCCTGGAAAACTTTCCGGCGGAGAGATGCAGCGGGTAGCCATCGGCCGTGCCATCGTGCGACGCCCAAAGGTGTTTTTAATGGATGAACCGCTTTCTAACCTTGATGCGAAGCTGAGAACGGAGATGCGAGCCGAGATCAAGCGCCTACAGACCGATTTGGGGGCAACGACTATCTACGTAACGCACGACCAGTTAGAGGCGATGAGTATGGCCGACCGCATTGCCGTGATGTATGGAGGCATCATTCAACAGAACGATACTCCGGCCAACGTCTACAATCATCCGGCCAATCTCTTCGTGGCGGGTTTTATCGGTTCTCCCGCGATGAACTTCGTTCCCTGCTCTCTCTCTGAGGACCGTAAGGCTCTGATTCTAAAGGGTGGAATCGCATTGGGGGTGCAGGCAGAGGCTCGCTTGCGGTTTCGCGAGGTACCTACGCAGAGGCCACTCATTCTTGGGGTGCGCCCGGAGGATATTCTCTTACGCTCCGATGCTCCCCCTGACTTCGAGCCGGTGGAGGTCTATTTAGTGGAACCTTTAGGAGCCGAGACCATTGTTGATGTGAGCTTTGGGCCGCATATTTTTAAAGTAAGAGTTGGCCCTACGTTTCAGGCACAGATAGGGCAGCGCCTTCATATGCGCATTGAGCAGTGCCGGGCGCATCTGTTCGATGCAGAAACGACGCTTTGCCTCACCAATTCCGGAAGGTTGGAGAGTTAGATGCTTGCAGGGCGCTTCGCACAGGTCATGGAGTTCCTCTCTTTGTTGCTGATCGTTTTTGGTATCTTTGCGCTTTGTCAATCGTTTTCTCAAGGGTTGTACAGCCATGGCTTGGCGATACTTTTTTTAGGTTGGGTGGGCTACACTATCTGGTCTCATCGAAAACCGGTACGACCGAACATTGCCGAGGGCAACCCGCAAAAGACCATTGACGGACGACCGCCTTTAGAAGTAACGATAGCTGGAGGGTTAGGCAATGATCAAAGTGAAACGAGTCTATGAGCCGGAGGAGCCTGATGACGGCAAGCGTTATCTGGTGGAGCGCTTGTGGCCGAGAGGGATAAAGCGAGAAGAGCTTCATCTCTCTGGTTGGCTGAAGGATTTAGCCCCGTCAACCGAGTTGCGACAGTGGTTTGGGCATGATCCCTCGAAGTGGCAGCAGTTTCAGCAGCGTTATCGTGCTGAACTTGAGCAGGCCGATGCCATCGCGTTGAAGGAGCTGATCGCAGCGGCCAAGGAGGGCAACGTCACGCTGCTTTACAGTGCTCGCGATACAGAACACAACAACGCGCTCGTGCTAAAATCCTTTTTAGATGAGCAACTAAGGTAAAAGGGTGACCCCTGTTGGCGCATATACGCGCTAATGAGCTGTCTGAGGGCTACCTACTTCAGCGATGCGTCGAAATGCAAAACAAGTAACACTCACACACAGGATCGAGCTTGCCTCACGGATACACAAGAATCGCTGCTCAAACAAGCTGTCGGTATGGCGTGGTTCGCTTACAATTGGGCAACACCTTCAAACGCTTTTTCTGCAGAGGGATGTATGCGGTAGGCCTTGTGCCTGCCCTACTCCTACAGCCTACCCCCTGTGCGTGAAACCGCCCTGTTTGAACATGATTTGCACAACGGTTGACAGAAGCCTAGAAAAAATGTCTTAATCTTGTTATCCTCGTAGCAAGAAAGCGGCTTTTCGGAAGCTGGCTCTGAAGGCTTATGATCGAGCTCCGCAATGTATCGGTGATCTATCCGGAAGGAGTTCCCGCGTTATCACACATCAATCTCTGTGTGAAACGGGGGGAGTTCGTTTTTGTGGTGGGGCCGAGTGGCGCGGGCAAATCCACATTGCTAAAGCTGCTCTATCGAGCCGAGGTACCCACACAAGGTGAGGTTATCGTTGATGGCGTTAACGTAGGGTCCCTTCGACCTCGCGACATCCCCTTTTTCCGTCGCCGCTTAGGGGTGGTATTTCAAGATTTTGGGCTTTTGCCCGATCGTACAGTTTATGAAAATGTGGCCTTCGCACTGCGGGTTATTGGGGCCGGGCGCAGCCAAATTAGGCAGCGTGTGCCCAAAGTACTAGAGATGGTAGGTTTAGCAAGCCGCCCCGACGCCTTCCCGCACCAGCTTTCTGGCGGTGAGCAGCAACGTGTGGCCATCGCACGTGCTCTGGTCAACGAACCACATCTTCTGCTTGCCGATGAGCCAACCGGCAATCTAGACCCGGAAACCTCGGCGGGCATCGTTGACCTGCTAGCCTACATCAATGCGCAAAAGGGGACGACGGTGGTGGTTGCCACGCACGATGTGGCGATTGTGAACCGCCTGCAGCGCCGTGTGGTCGAGTTTTCCGATGGGAGGTTGGTACGTGACGATTCGCAAGGCGCCTATGCAACTGTTATCGTGAGAGGCGACAATGAGGTTCGATAGTCTCTTTTTCCTCACACAAGAGGCGTGGTTGAACATCCGTAGGCATGGGCTGATGTCGCTGGCAGCTTTAGGAACGGTGACGGTGGCCCTCACCGTGTTCGGAGGGTGCTTGTGGCTGGGGTTTCGCATTAACGAGTACATCGCGGCGCAGCCCCAAAAGTTCAACGAGATCGATCTTTTTTTGCGTGTGAATGTGCCGAGGGACAAGGTCATCGCCTTGCAGCACCAGATTGAGGCGCTGCCGACCGTAGCCTCGGTGCATTTGGTAACGAAAGAGGAGGCGTGGGCGCTTCTGGAGCACGAGGAGCCAAAACTGACCCAAGCCATGCCGATGAACCCCTTAATGGATAAGCTAACCGTGCAGGCACGCAATAGCGCCGATGTGGGTAGGTTGGCGGCGTTCTTCCGCAATAAGAAGCATTTTCCGCAACTTCAACAGGTGAACGATGCCAATGCCGAAGTGCAGATGCTAAGAGGGTTTGGACGCATGGTGCGTGTTTTAGGGGGTACCGCGGCGATCGCGCTCTTTGTGGCAACCCTGTTTAGCGTTCAAAACGTCATCCGCCTAACGGTGTTTGCTCGCCGACGCGAAATCCGCATCATGCAACTCGTAGGGGCAACCGCCGCCTTCATTCGTTTCCCACTGCTGTTAGAAGGGGCTTTTCACGGCGTTTTAGGGGGAGCCATAGCCGCTAGTTTACTCATTTTTGCGGCACGTCAGGTAAGTAGTTTTGTAAGCAGCCTCCATTCGCCACTCGTGGGAGATATTCCCTCGCAGATAACACCTGTTGAGGTGGTAGTTGGACTTATCTGCGTGGGGGCGTTTATCGGCATCATAGGCAGTCAACTCGCAATCCATCGGTTCTTGAGGCAAACATGAGACGCATCTCCTCTATCCCCATCATCTACTGCCTATTCCTGTGCTCTTTGTCCGCGCGCAGCTGCCTTGGGGCTCCTATCCATCATCTACCGCATCATACGGGGGCGTCGAAGCGGTCTCACAAAAAGGCTCAGAAGGTAACCGCTGAGCTTGCGCGGGAAGCGGTGAGAAAAAAACAGCAGTTGGCCTCTCAACTGCACGGTCTACGAGGTCATATCGCGGTAGTACGTGCAAAAATTCATGCTACAAAGGTGAAAGAGCACCATCTGCATGTCGTTTTGCATGTAACCAAGCAACAGGTGGATGCGGCCCGTGCGCGTTTGCAGGATATCAGCAACCGCATGAGCGCTTTAGAACATCAGCACCAGATGGTGTTGGAACATTTAGCGGCCACCCAGAAGAAACTGGCTTTTCAACGAAAAATGTTGGCCGAGCGCATTCGTGAGAACTATATGCGGGGTCAGATAAGCTACGCGGAGGTTTTATTGCGGGCGGCCAGCGTGTCCGACTTGCTGTCGCGCGGAGTTTATGTGCGGCAGATCGTTCGAAGCGATATGGCCTTGATCAACTCGGTGCAGCGCGATATCGTGCAGATTCAAATAGATAAGCGCCGGTTGGAGGCTCAAGAGGCTCAGCAACAACAGCTCGCCGCGCTCTATGAGCAGCGGAAGAAGGAGTATTTGGCGCTGCAGTGGCAGCAAGAGGATGCGTTAAGCCATACGGTGGCTCTGCGCACGCAAGAAGAGGAGGAACTGGATGAGCTAGAAGGCGAGGCTGAGGCCATGACGGCGCGAATTCAGTTTTTATCCGGGCTTTTGGAAGAACGACGCCGTGAGGAGGAGGCCGCCTGGCGTGCGGCGCATCCCAATGCTCCGAGACGTGAGTTGCGCCAAGCTGAAGAGCATTTTGCCATTGCCCCCATATGGCGAGGGGAACTGATAAAGCCGGTGAATGGGGTTATCACTTCGGGGTTCGGAATGCGCTATCACCCGATTTTACACCGCTATCGCATGCATACCGGTGTGGATATCGCCGCACCGGAGGGAACGCCCATTCATGCTGCAGGCGACGGCACCGTTATCGTAGCCTCCTATTTGAACGGCTACGGTTATACGGTGGTAATAGACCATGGACGCGGTTTGACAACCCTCTACGGTCACTGCTCTGAGCTGTTAGTGCATGTAGGCGAGACGGTGCACCAGGGGCAGGTCATCGCACGTGTGGGCGCCACCGGTTTGGCAACAGGTCCGCATTGCCATTTTGAGGTGCGCGTAGACGGAAAACCTGTCAAACCATTCTAGTAGCAGGCTTGTCTTGAGGAAGCGTTCGGTACAGCCCAGCTCTTTCACGACTCTTTGAGGTCGAGGAGGTTCATGAACTCCATTCGTGTACTACGGTCGGTTCGAAAGACGCCCAATACGTGGCTTGTTACCATATCGCTGCTCTTCTTTTCCACTCCACGCGCCATCATACAAAGGTGCTTTGCTTGCAGAACGACCCCGACTCCTTTCGGCTTGAGAATCTCTTGTACGGCCTCGGCGATCTGCACCGTGAGACGTTCCTGAACCTGTAACCGGCGGGCAAACATTTCCGTAATGCGGGCGAGTTTGGAAAGCCCGATAATGCGCCCGTCCGGGATGTAGGCGATATTGGCGTGGCCGAAGAAGGGAAAGAGGTGGTGTTCGCACATCGAGAAGAACTCGATGCCGCGCACAATGACCATGTCGTCGGAATCGGCCTTAAAAATGGCACCGTTAACGATGTCCTCTAGGTTCATTCGATAGCCGCGTGTAACAAATCGCATGGCTTCAGCAGCGCGATGAGGAGTTTTGATAAGCCCTTCGCGTTCGGGGTCTTCGCCTATCTCTTCAAGAAGTGAGGCGTAAATCTCTTCAAGTTTCGATTTCATTGTTATTCCTTGTCATCTTCTTCGGAGTACTCGAATAGGTTGCGCGGCGTCTCGTAAAGACGCAACCGATAGAGACGCGCCGGCGTCGGAATGCACGGACGCAAGCGCTCCCATATGGTTTTTACGATCATCTCTGCCGAAGGTACCACATGAGCGAACTCCGGAACATCTAAATTGAGATAGCGATGATCATAGCGAGAGAGAACTTCGCGCTCTACAATCGCATCAAGGCATTCTGGTGGGAGCACTCTGCCGGTTGTTGGGTTGATGGGGCCACAGATCGTCACTTCGAGTTCGTAATTATGCCCATGTCCGTTGGGGTTATTGCATTTCCCGAACAGATCACGGTTCTCTTCTTCCGATAGATAGTCGCTATGAAGACGATGAGAGGCGGAGAACTCATAGATTTTTGTCAGGAGCATGTGGGCAGCCTCCGTAAGTTGAGAGAACCACTCGGTATAGATGACAGGGGTTGGTTGAAGCCGGATGGAGTGCAGCTGAACCTCTGAAGGGAGAAACGGAAGGATGGTTTCGGCGATATAGGTGGCAATATTTTCCGGGGTTGCCGGTTGCGTTTGAAAGAACGGTATGCGACCATTCAGGTATTTCCCATCTATTTGATTAAGAACGCGCTCTTTTACAATACGATCCAGCTCTTTGATATTGACAAGTAATCCGGTGCGTTCGTTGATAAGGCCACTTACCGCTACGTCGAGGATGTAGGTGTTTCCGGTTAGCTCCGAGTCGGGGAGTTCTCGGTGAGCGGCTGTAAAATAGAGACGGCGCGTCATGACCAGCATAGGTGCTTCATTCCTCCATTATTCTTTACGATAGGGGCGTCCTAGTGCTGCAGGGGCACGCGTGGAGCGACTGCTGCCGAAGAGAATAAGCATGGTGACAACGTAGGGTAGGGCCAGAAAAAGTTGATAGGGAAAATGGTCGAGATTAAGCCGGTGCAAAAAAACGGTGAGATGTAAGGTTGCGGCCATGTGCCGATAAAGTGTATCGAAACCGAGCGTTTGGGCTTGAAACTGCAGAGAATTGGTGAAACCGAACAGCAGCGAGGCCACCAAACAGCCGATAGGATTCCAGCGGCCTGCTGTAACGATGGCAAGGGCAATAAAGCCCTTACCTGCCGACATGTTCGGCACGAAGGTGTTGGAGTCGGCAACGGAGAGGAAGGCGCCGGCAATACCGGCCATCGCTCCATCAAAAATAAGGGCGACGGCGCGCGTTTTGCGAACGGAGATGCCCGCTGCGTCGGCTGCAAGAGGCTGTTCACCACAGGCGCGCAGCTCAAGTCCACTGCGCGTAGAGTAGAGCCACCACCAAACAAAGACGACGGCAGGCAGGGAGAGCGGTGTAAGGATGGTTACCGTGTGATGGAGGAGGGGAAGCTGGGCGGTAATAAGGCTTTTATCGTGTAAGGCGAAAAGAAAGCGGTAGAGCGTGCCCGTGATGCCGAGCGCAAAGAGGTTAAAAACGACTCCGGTAACAACTTGGTCGGCGTGCAGCACAAGAGCGAAAAAGCCGAACAACAGCGCGAAAACGATGCCGGTTAACAGGCCGATACCTACCCCGATATAAGGGTTTCCGATATGATAGGTTGCGAGGCTGGCTGTAAAGGCGCTTGTGAGCAAGATGCCTTCTAGCCCCACATTGATGACGCCCGACCGTTGGGCTACCGTTTCACCGAGCGCGGTATAGAGAAGAGGGGTCGTCTCCGCCAGGGTACCTAAGAGAACTCCTGCAACGATACTCATCTCTGTTTTTCTAATCCTTCAACTCGGTAGGATAGCGTTGGCGCCAGGCGTTGACGCCGATAATGGCCAGTACGGCAGCTGCCTGTACGATAGCGATGAGGCTGGCAGGCACCTGTAGGGTCTGTTCGGCATTGACAGAGCCGGCCTCAAGGGCGCCAAAGAAGAGGGCAGAGAGAAGTGTGCCGATGGGGTGCAGACCACCGACTAAGGCCACCGGAATGGCCGTATAGCCCCATCCAGGAGAAAAGTTGGCACTTAAGCGCTCGCTTGTACCAAGAAGCTGAATGACACCGGCCAGACCGCAGAGGGCACCGGAGATCGCCATGGCACGGACACGAGTTTGGTTTACCGATATCCCTGCAGCGCGTGCGGCCTCTGGGTTTTGACCAACGATGCGCAGTTGAAAGCCTTGGAGGGTTCGATAGAGATAGAGCCAGACGATGGGCACCGCGAGGAAGGCAAGAAGCACGCCGCTATGGAGCCGTGTAGTAATGCCCCCAGACCATGAGGGAGGTAGAATGTGGGCGAAGAGAAGCTTGTCGGGCAGTAGGTTGGATTCGGGGTTGCTATGGGAGGATTCTTGAAGAGGCCCTACCACTGCCGCGCCGACAAGATAGAGGGCGATGTAGTTGAGCATAATAGTGCTGATAACCTCCTGCACGTTGCGCTTTACCCTTAGCCAGCCGGCAATGGCCCCCCACAGAGCGCCAACAAGGGTTCCACACACCAGCATGAGAAAGATAAGCAGATTCGGGTTGACTACGTGCTGCAGTTGGGCGAGCACGGTTGCGGTGAGCGCCCCCATAAGAAGCTGGCCATCACCGCCGATGCTGAACATGCCGGTTTGCCAGGCCACAACGATGCTCAGTCCGGTGAGCAGAAGCGGGGTAGCTCTCACGAGAGTTTCAGAGATGGCATAGGCGGGTGAGATGGGGCCGCCGCCGAGTGCGCCCTGTTGCAACGCAAAGAGCGCTTTGTTCGGAGCGACACCAAAAACGGCAAAAGTTGCGACCAAAAGAATAAGGAAACCGATGATATAGAGAAACGCGATGCCAAGAAAGCGCATGAGCGGGTAGAGCGGCGTGGGTTTTGCGGGGAGGCGCTTGGCGAGAGACATTAAGGTGTCTCCTTTGTAGAGGCACCACCGAGCAGAAGACCGATTTGGGTGGCGTCGCGTTGAATGAGGTCTATGGGATGCATTTGATGATTGGAGAGAATCACGGTGCGGTCGGCCAAAGCGGCCAGTTCGTCAAGATCGGTAGAGATAAGCACGATAGAGGCACCCCGTTGTTTGGCGTTGAGGAGTTGGGTGTGCACGAACTGGGTGGCGTTAATATCGAGACCACGTACTGGGTTGACGGCGACAATCCATTCGGCACGGTGATGCAAAGCGCGTGCGACGACGATCTTTTGCTGATTTCCACCGGAAAGGGCCGAGGCCGGAAGCTTCGCGCTTGGGGTTCGAATATCGAACTCGCGGATGAGCGTTTCGGCCAACTCGTGTAGTGCGGCACGACGCAGGAAAGGGCCGAAACGATATTTGGCCTCTTTCACCGCTTCAAAGAGAAGGTTTTCTTCTACCGTCATGGTAAGGGCTAGCCCGTGGCGTCTTCGGTCTTGCGGGATATAGCCGATACGCGGATGTTGCCCGGGGCGAAACTCTCCTTCGTACCAAAGCAGTCGGCCGGATTTCGGGGTTCGTAACCCCACAATCGTTTCGGCAAGCTCCGTTTGACCGTTGCCGTCCACACCCCCTATTCCGAATATCTCTCCCGGATAGACCTCGAAGGAGATATTTTGCAGAATGCTCTCTCCTTTATCTCCGAGAACGGTGAGATTTTCGGCGCGGAAGGCGGGTGTTGTGGGGAGGGGACGTAAAACCTGCCTACTCTCCGACAGAGGCTGTGTTTTTGGTGCTTCACCAACCATCCATTGGGCGAGGAGGGTCGGATTGACCTCGTGGATAGGGGCTGTGGCGATTTTTTGTCCTCTGCGCAGCACGGTAACGCGATCGGCAAGAGCCATCACTTCAGGCAGCTTATGGGTAATGAATACCACCCCTTTCCCAGAATCGCGGAGCGTGCGGAGGACGCGAAACAGCTCTTCGATCTCTTCACCGATAAGCACGGCAGTGGGTTCATCGAAGATAAGCCATTGGGCGTTGGTCGCCAGTGCTTTAGCGATCTCGATGCGCTGTTGTATGCCTACAGGGAGGTCTTCAACGCGAGCGTAAGGATCGAGTTGCCAGCCGAGCGCAGCGGCCTGGTCTAGGGCCGGTTTGGCGGCCTCTGTCGTGCGATAGCGTAGGGCATGGAGGGGCACGTCGGCATCGAGGGCTAGGTTTTCCTGGACTGTAAAGGCCGGTACGAGGGTAAAGTGTTGATGCACCATGGCGATGCCAAGCCGACGTGCCTCTCTAGGAGAGGCGATGTTAACCGTGGCATTGTTGATGCGGATGGTTCCCGAATCGGGCTGGGTCATGCCCGAAAGAATGTGCATCAGGGTGGATTTGCCTGCGCCGTTTTCGCCGAGCAGGGCATGGATTTCCCCTGCCTGCAGGTCGAAGTCCACCCCATTCAGCGCGATCGTGGCGCCATAGCGCTTGACGATCTGCTGCATCTGCACTGAGGAGGTCGTGGAAGATGGCGCTGCGAGCGGAGTTGTGGATCCCGCGGTGTCACGCGCTGAGTTCATGGCTAATCCGCTTTCGGTACAACGAGGGTTCCATCAATGATCTTTTGTTTGGCCGCATCTATTTTCTGTTTTAGCGCCGCAGGAACCTTAGGCTCTAATTTCGGGTTATACACAAAGCCGATTACGCCGGATTTAAGGCCATAAGGAGTTGCGTTTGGTTTAAAAGTACCCTCTTTGACAGCCTGTATGATGTTAAGGAAAGCCGGGAAGAGATTGATCGGCGCGCTTGCCAGAATCACGTCCGGAGCGTTGCCATTTTGGTCGCTATTCGTTCCGAGCGCATAGACGGGATGGCCGGGCCGATTGCTCTGTTCGACGGCATTGAACACCCCCTGAGCGGCGTTATCGAGGTCTTGGATGATCACGTCGGCACCGCGGCCAATGAGGGAGAGAGTTGCCTGTTTAGCCTTGCCAACATCGTCCCAATCATTGGTATAGAGGGGTTGAAGGACATTTATCTGGGGGGAGATGGCTTTGGCGCCGAGCGCGTATGCGGAGAAAACGCTTTTGACCGGGCCGATGGGATCGGCACCGACGGCACCTAGGATGCCGCTTTTGCTCATTCCGGCAGCTAACATCCCTTCGAGATAGGCGCCATCTTCCAGCTTGAAGACGATAGGGGTGACGTTGGGCGCAACCTGACTACCTGATGAGATAACGAACAGTGTTTTCGGAAATTCGGGGGCAATGCGCAGTGCCGGCTGTTCGTACTCCTCACCATGACCGATAACCACATTGTAACCTTGGGAGGCGAAGGCGCGAAGGCTTTCTAGTTGGCTATCGGCAGAGGTTGCTTGCTCCTTAAAAGCGATTTGGCTATCGCTAAGCCCGAGCTTTTTAGCCACCGCTTTTAAGGCTTCGTAGGCGCCTTGGTTCCAGCCATGATCGGTTGTGGAACCGGACATAATGAGGGCAACTCGAAAAGGCTGTTGCCCGGAGGGCGCTCCTGGCGAGGCGTTTGTGGGGCCGGAGGCAGTCGTCTGTTGGCGGCCACAACCGATAGCCCAGAAAGCGAGCAGCAGAAGGGAGGCAAAAGCCGTTTTTCGCAGGTGTTTGCCGGAAACCATGTAGCTCTCCACGCAGTGATGTTGAATGTAAAAAATTATACGCCAGATGATGCCGTTTTTATGCATTACTGGGCGATGATATGGAAATAAGGGGGAGGAAACCGGCTTTAAGAGACAAGATGATTCACGAGCAATAGAGGAACCCAGTCGGACGTCAGTCGGCCCGACCAGACATTATATTGTCTCGATAGAGGTTCTGTGCTCACGAGATAGACCGCCCTAAGCAGAATGGTTCGCGAGTGTAGAGGAGAGGGGAGAGGAAAATGCTGCCATTCTTCGGTAGCACAGTAGATGTCGAAAATCTGTAGCTCTGTAGGGTTTAGCAGGATGAAATCAGGGGTGTTTTGTTTCCAATGGATCGGCTTACGCTTGATAGAAACGATGCCATGCGGTGTCTGCATTTCAAAGGACAAAGCCTCATAGCCCCAGGAGCAGGCCTCGCTCCAAAGGCGAATAGGGTGCTCTGAAATGTTTTCAAGGGCGACATGAAAATGGGACGCACGATCGGTGAGAAAGACCGTACGCGAACCACGCCAGCTAGGGACGGCGATGGTTAAGCGGAGGGAAGAAAGTTTCACTTTTCTTCCCTCCGGGGGAACGCTCTGATGAATCGGATAGAGCTTTTAGCTGAAACCATGTCTGGATGTTCGAGAGATTTATCTTTCAGAGTGTTTTGCGGTTCTTGATCGCCTGCTACGCCATCCATACCACAGACCCATGCTTAATAGAGCCAGGGACAGGCTAAGACTCGCTGAAAGCTCGGGGGTAGATGCTGCGGGGCAGTAGAGCGCGAGGTCTTTCCCAAAAGCCCATTTCCAGCCGCTGAAACCCGAGTTGCTCAACGCTTCATCCAGAAAGTTTACCGGAGGGGTCTGGGTGACGTCTATCTGCTTTGTGGGGTCAATACCCTTCCCATTATTATCGAAGCTGTTGAAAACCGCGTTGCCCTTATTATCTCTGCCGACCGTCCACTGATATCCGAAAAGGATGTCGAACTCGTTCTTGATCTTAGGGCCGGTAAACACAAGGTAGGTTTGCCAGGTGGTCTTAACGTTCATCCCATTACAGATACTCGGATAGTCGTTCGTCCAACTCATCCCAAGGAAGCCGGGGCCGCCGTTGTAGTTTTTATCATGTCTTTGCGCGTAGTTGGGATAGGCATAGTTCCCATTATCGTCATTTTCGTAGTAGGGTGAGGTATCGGCTCCTCCATTGGGTTTCTGGTAGTCCCACCCACCGGAAGGGGGATCTACGGCGACGGTAAGCGGCTTGCCTTTATACGTTGCCGGGCAGTCATCTTGGATGATGATCTGGAACCATCGGAACTGACAACCCATTTTATCGTCCATGAGGTAGTTGTACTTCTGTTTCAGTAGAAAAGTCCCCGTCTCCTGCCCTGTATTGGCATTTGCGATTCCCACGGAATAGCTTAAATCTCCAATAACGACCTGCTGATTGTTCAGGGTAGCCGTTACATCGAAGGCAAAGGCCGTTTGTTTTATGGATAAAAGAAAGCCAAGCAAGAAAGCAGAAAGCACTATTTGGCATGTGCGCTTTACAAACATGTTGATTGTCTCCTTTCCACGATATTTATAGATAGATAGACACTCTAGAGGGTCAAAACTGTTGCAGAGAGCCGATCATCGCAGATACCGGCTTCGGGCATCGGGGCTGCAACGGAGTAACCTCGCCTGTTCAATCGTAAATTGAGCAGAAACTCACCTATTTGAAAATGCTTGCATCCGTTCTCCTGTTTTGACAATCGGAACAGATGCTGGCATGAAGAAGGAGGATGTAGATTTGAACACCATACAATGGGCTGGAAAACCGAGTAGACGGAGAAGAGGTCTACTCTTTTCGATTGCTGCCAACCTTTTGGCTTTGCCGCTGGCTACCTATGCACAGCCGCCTCAAGAACAGGCACAAGTGAAACCGCTGCCTGTGCCAACTGGTGTGGTGCCCTTACCCCAGCAAGCTCCGCCGACAACGCCTCTCGGTCCTGTGCCAAAACCGGCTCTGCCCCTACCGAAGCCCTCCCAACCGCTGACAAACTCCCCCGGCCTCGACGCCTTGCAGAGCTACTTACAGGGAAAGCCGGTAACCATAGATCAGGCGGTGGCCATCGCTTTAGGTACAAATCGGGAGTTGGCTCAAGCGGTGGCCGCGCTCCTTACTGCCGAGGGGCGCACAGAGGAGGCACGCACCGCCTTCAATCCGACGGTGGGAGTGAGCGCCCAGATCACGGAATTCAACCGAGGAAATAAGGCCACCTTCGGGAGCCTTACCCTGCCACTGCTCTACACATTTAACCCAGTTGTGGTTGCCCAGGCGACGCTGCCACTCGACGTTTTTGGTACGCTGAAGGCGGCCAAAACCGAGGCTCAATTCCAAGAGGTAGCGGCGCGGTTGGAGGTGAATCGCATCCGCAACCAGATCGTTTTTCAGGTAAGAAACGCTTTTTATCAGGTGCTTCAGGCGAGAGCACAGCTGGCCGTTGCTGCCGATACATTGCAAACGACCCTCCTGCGACTAGACACAGCCCAAAAAAGCTATGCGGCCGGCGTCTCACCGCGCTTTGATGTGATACAATCGCAAACCGACGTTGCCGCAGCGCAAGACGCCTATCTTCGCGCCCAACAGCAGCTGAGCCTAAGCCTTACCAATTTAAAGAGCGTGATGGGGCTTTCCATCTCGGCACCGCTAGAGATAACGGATGCCGGCGCTGTAACGACCCCACCGGGGGTGCCTCTCTATACGGCGGCACCTCAGAACGCCTCCTCGACCGCCCCATCGGGAGGGGCGAATGCCGACAGCGGGCAGACGGCACTCTCGCCCACTCAGCAGATGCAGAAGATCGTGCCGGGTGCGGCCACCTTGGCGGAAGAGGGTATTGGCGGAGGCAAGCCGTTGACCGTTGCCGACCCTCTTAACCTTGGGCTGGAGTACCAAAAGCTGGTGCAAGAAGCCCTACGCCAACGGCCGGAAATATTGGAGGCAGAGGCGCAGATGGATGCCGCAAAAGCGGGGTTAACCCTTGCTAACGCCAGCGAACTGCCCACCTTTGGCCTTGGCTTCAGCTACACGCTCAATCCCAACGCGGCCGGTTTTACCTTGTTTAACCAAGCCGCGGTCACACTCAACGTGAATATCCCCATTTGGGATGGCGGTTTAGCGCGGGCGCGAAGGGAGCAGGCCCATGGCCAGTTAGCGCAGGCTGAGGTAGCCTATAGAAACGCAGTAGACTTGGTAAGTGCCGATGTGCGACAAGCCTATATCAACCTTATTCAGGCGCAAGACCGCGTTGCGGTAGCCAATGTGACGCTTGCACAGGCGCAAGAGGCCTACCGTCTAGCTCAGGTGCGCTATAAGGCGGGCGTTTCGCAGCAACAGGGAGTCTCGCCCATCTTGGAGCTAAGCACCACCCAAACTTCGCTAACACAGGCCGAGAGCAACCAGGTGGCAGCCCTCTATGCCTACAACATCGCCCGCGCCCAGCTAGATGCGGCCCTCGGTCGCGCCGCCTTTGTGGGGCAGGCACCGGGCTATGCGTCTGTTCCCTCTACCAAGGAGGTACCTCCCTCCAAATAAAGCGTACAGCGGTGGCCACGTCTAGCTACGAGCCAGCGTGGCTACCGCTAAACACAACCAGCCTGACAGAAAACAGAGGCCTCCAAAAGGCGTAATTGCCCCTAAAACTCTGAGACCGGAGATGGCGAGAACATAGAGACTGCCGGAAAAGAGAACAATACCCACGACGAAAAGCCAACCTGCTAAAGTGAGGTAGCGATTCGGCTTCGTGCGTTCCATAAGAAGAGCCACGCCAAGAAGCGCCAGCGTGTGCACCATATGATACTGAACGGCCGTATGATAGACCTCTGTCATCTGCAGGGCCGCCAAATGCGCCTGCAGTCCGTGAGCGCCAAAAGCACCTAAGGCTACCGAAAGAAAGCCGCTGAAACCGGCGAGTGCGGTAAAAATCCTTCCTTGATCGGACACCGTTTCCCCTTTCACCAAAACGCTTGACACTATTCTACCTTTCCCCTATTAAATGCCGATTCTGGCCGACAGGGCGTGGCAGGAAAAAGCGTGGCGCTTGGCTAAAAGAAAGCTGCTCTCTAAAGCAAGTAGACAGAAGGAGTAGATAGCCAATGATGTTCTCCCGTCAGGGTAGCTTAGGTGCGCTTGTTGCTTTGGGTCTTAGTCTGCTAAGTGTCTCTGCAAGTGCCGTTCCCACCATTCAGCAGCGGAGAGAGGGACATGTCATCACCATACGGGCTTTGGCGCGTTCGGGGCATTACATCGGCTTCGAGGTGTTAGAAGATGGCCAAGCAATCGCTCCCATTCACTTCACTTCTGCAGGGCTTATCTTCGCTTCGCGCGTCGAAGTTCAACAGACGGGAAGTCTCTCCCGTATGCTTTTTCCTGAGCTACAGGCCCTGCCTCATAGCGGTCTTGCACTTTCTCACAGTCGCATCCAGGTGGTGTTGAGGGCGGGGCATTTTCCAAAAGTGTTTTTCGACCTTACCTTAGCGCGTTTTTCCCCTGCCGAATGGCAGCAAAGGGTAGGGAAGCAGCCGTTCCATTTTCTCAAAATCCTCATGCCGAGCGCGCTCCTGTGGCAACATGGTGGATGGCTTAACGCCACACCTCGTGCCGACCTGTTTCCCCTGCTTTTGGATGTGCATGTAGGCACTCCGGAGCTATCGGCCTATCCTTATAACCGCGAATGGTCTACGACGCCTCCCTTTTCAGGGCAGCCGCTTCCGCTGACGGGTTTGTGGGACCCAGACCATGGCCTCTATGTCGCTTGGGACTTTCAGGAGGCCCGACTCACCGACAACTCGGAGCGAGATATCGCATCGGGCTTTTGTAATCGGCTGATCACACCGACCAACGGAGAGGTGCCGCCCACCGACGCCCTTAAGGAAGGAGTTGATGACGACGGAGAGTCTGCACTGACGCCTTTGGAGCGTCGTGAGCGCCAGGCGGATAGAGAGGGAAAGAGCAAATTTGTGGCGCTAGTCTATCCCTATGGAGGAGTAGGGTACCAGCAGTGTGTCTATCCGGCCGATGGAGCGCACATCGCTTCCTTCGCCGACCTGGTATTCAGCAAGAACCTTGGCCCTACGACCGACCCAAACTCCTTCAACTGGCAGCGCTGGTGGAAGAACCCCTTTGTGCGGGCAAGGCTACCGCGAGTGCCCACGACGGTAGACCTCTCCTATATCGGCGCAGCCGGTCACATGCAGACGCCACCGGAGGCGCCAGGCGGTGGTCTTTTGGCGGGGCCGGAGGGGAATTTTCAGATTCCTGGGAGCTTGTTGATTGACGGATGGTATTGGCACAACGAGAGCGCCGTGGCGGCGCCGGCTAAACAAGGGAATAGCGCGCGGATAGAGGAGCTTGAACGGGAAGCGGCTATCTTTCTGAAGTACACCAAGAGGTTCATCGTGAACGGAAAACCCTGTACCTATTGGGAGAAGCCTTTGGTGGGGCGTTGGACAGACCCTTGGGGCGGAAAGCCGGTAACCACATTGCACAACGCGAACGGCTTCGCCGCGGCTCGCCTGCTGCTCGATCTCTACCACTATGAGGGCAAGAAAGCCTATTTACCCTATATTGATGGGGCTTACAACTGGGCGATGCAGATGGTATGGACTCGGTGTGAGTTTGCCGATGTGCCCTCCTCTCCCTTTGCCATTGGGGCCACACTCCCCATCGCCTTCCTGTTGGACTACTATTTCACCTTCAAAAACGATCCTGCCCGCCACGATCGGGCGATTCAGGCACTGCAATTGGCGCGCTCCTATGTCTATCGCTATATGGTGATGTGGACGGCAGACAGCAGAAGGGATGATAGCGTCTCCAGCGCCTTTTTATGGGAGCCGAATTCGGGAAGAGATTGGACAGGAGCGGCCTGTGCCAACGAGGTGTTCTGGGACTTGGATACGCTTGCACAGGTGGCCGTGCACACAGGCGATCCCATCCTGATGTGGGCTTTACAAGGCTCTCTTTCCCGTTGGTATCGGCTCTATCAAGATAACTACCATCCCTCTCTCAATGACTATCTGCCATCCGAGTTCGCCGAAGAGTATGGCTTGGCGCCTGGCAGTCCCTTCTATCCCGGTCATCATGCCCACTACGGCTTCGGGGTGGATTTCGCCATGATGGACCCGGTGGGCGATACCGTAGTGCGTGTGTTGGCGGGAGAAAAGGCGGCCATGGCCTTTGATCGAGAGAACTCCCAACTACGGCTCGCAAACTATGTTTGTACGGGAGATGGCGACTTCGCATTTCGTTTAACGGGGCCGCAGTCGGGGCCGTTCGGGGTTACCATCACCTTTCCCTATGGGGATCTCTCGGAAGCGCCTATTGTCGTCCGCGCCCCAAACGGGGATGAACAGACTGTGGAGGTTCAACGCGATCCGAAAGCGCTTTGGACGGTGATCGTGCGTGGAGTTCATGTTGGCGATACGGTTATTGTTGGACGGCCCGATCTGGCTCATGCGAAGCCGCTGCCGGTGCTGCCCCCTTTAACGGCTGCCGACAATCCCGTGGCTCCGGAGGCTTATGCGCCTTTCGTTCCCTTGGTGTTACCTACCGACACGACCCTGCCAACGAATTGGAGCGATAAGCAGTCCTTCGCCGGCCTATGGGTAGGGTTGAAATGGATAGACTGGGTTCCATTTGTCCGTTCGGAGGGACCTTTGAGAGGTGCCTCGAAGCCTGTTCGTTGGTCGCACCCACTTGACGGGTTTCGGAATATCTACCTATTGTACGTAGCCGCTCCCGAAGGGCAAGATACATCGGTGGTACCACAGGTGCTTTTGGAAAACGGCCATCAGGCACAGCCGATCTATACAACCCCTGCGCTTGCTTGGGAGGCATGGCCCCCCGTTATGACGGCTCGACTGCTATTGGCAGGTTATACGGTACCTGCCGGACAGCGTGTCGCGGGAATCAACCCAAATGGGAGAACGATTGTCGCAGCTGTGGGGTTGCCGAGCGCAGCAAGCCAAACGATGGCACATCAAGTGGCAGAGGCCATGCGACAAGATGTGCTCCGGTGGACGGCCATGCTTCGTTTTGAACAGATTACCGGTTCGATCAAGCGACTGGCAATGCAGGTACCCGAAGGTGCGCTCGCCATTCTACCCTATACCGAGAACGGAAGTCCCATAATGAACCTTTTGGACTACGGTGATTTTCGGCCTCGATGTGACCAACTCACTCCGGAGCAGCTTGTGAACCCACGGGTATTCAATGCCGAGAAGTACAAGGTGGTTTTTGATCTCGACGGTGAAGACTACCTGGATACGGTGCAACAGCCCCACGATGCCGCAGAGGCTCTTCAAAACTATCTACAACAGGGCGGAACGCTTGTGTTGCTAACGGGCTTGCCCTATCCCCTCTATTACGCTCAGGCTCCAGGGCAGCCGGCTCACGCCGACCCATTACTGCCTCGACTAGGATTGCCACTCTACAATGCCATTGAGACTATGCCCCAAGATAGGCTTGAGGTACAAGAGATCGAGGGGCAACAGGTGCTGAGCGATTTACCCCAACGATTCACCTATCCGGATGGCGACCCCCGGCTGCGCAGCGTGAATATGGCGTCGTTGCCTGCAGGTACGACCTTGGAGCCAATCTATCGAGTCGTTGGCGCCTCCGGCAAGGACTACGGTGTTGCGGCCGCTCTCGCCACACTGCCTCCAGGGCCAGATGGAAAGCGTGGGCGGATTCTCTACATCTCCGATGTGCTGCTCCATGACGATCAGAATAGCCCTCGCATCCTTGAGGCGGTGTTGAAATGGGTGGTACAGGAGGCAAAAGGCTTGTAGCCGGCCGTCTCCTGCCGTTGTTCAACCCATGTCCGAATAGGGGTAGGCACCAGGCTTACCCCTACACTGCAACTGATACGAAAAGAGTAGGTACAACTCGTTCTGGTTGTGCATAGGCGACTTGATCGGCGCCCATATCTGTCAATAGTTGGCAATCCTTGTTAACAAACGCAACCCGTTAGGGCCACTGGTTATTTTGGCTTAGGCTCCAATAGTTCCCGTTGGTGGCGAGATCAGCGGTGTGCATGGCTTTGGCGTGCCCATCGCAGAAGAAGGTGTTGTTGGTGGATTTGGGATCGGGAAGGGAGGGGCTACCTGAGAGGCTTGTGCGCACATAGGCGGCATTGTGGCGACCTGCAAGCGTCCACCAGGCTCCGTTCGAGCCGGAGGGGATGTTGGAGCCAGAGACATCGAAGTAGCTCAGCAGCAGGGCTGCCCCAGGCTGTTTACCGTTGCAGAGCCAGTCGAAGGTCTCGGAGAGCAGCACCGTGTTAGCAGGAGCCGATACGGCGGCTAGAGGGGCGGGCAGGTGGGTTCCGCTATGCGAGTCGGGACCGCGCCAATTGACGATGTCATCGCTAATGCCGTAGGAGGCGATATAGCCATTGCCGGCGCAATCGGCCAGTTGGGAGTTTTTATCCGGTGTGGTGTCGGGACAGGTGAAGATGGCCGGTAGGTCGGTGATAAGCGCCTGCCCTAAATGGCCGTGGCCGACGACGTTGCCCTGAACGTAAGGGCACACAAGCTGCGGCCAGAACTGGTTAGGGGGCACAAAAGCCGGCTGATTGTTGATGTACACGAGCGCGCTATAGTAGGGACAAAAGACCTCGTCATAGTCTTGTGTGTACATCAGCACGGCTTGGCCGACTTGGCGCACGTTCGAGAGACAGGCTGTGGCCCTCGCGGCCTCGCGCGCTCGAGCAAACACGGGAAAGAGCAACGCAGCCAGCAGTGCGATGATCGCTATAACCACAAGAAGCTCGATGAGTGTGAAAGCTAACCGTTTCATCTTGGTTTTCCTTTCCTATCAGAAACCAGCAGCGCTATTCGGTATGCTGTTGTGCAACATGTAGGGCGGAGGCGTTGGCGCCGGCGGGCGCGGCCCTCGCACCTCACAATGGAAGTGGGTTTGATGTTCTGAGGGATTATTTTGCCAGTCCAAAACGAGGTCAAAATGACGTTTGAGCAGTTGCTCCACCTTTAACAGCTTCTGCTTCACAATTGGGTTATCGTGATCTTTAACCCAAATTGTTGTCCCATTCGCAAAGACAAAGCCGGCGATATCTATCGCCTGACCATAGGCATGAGCCGAGAGATGTTTTAGATCGTTTCGGATGGTACGGTCGTTATAGACTCCCAGATGATGGATGCCCACCAACCCCAGCGTTTTATGGGCGGTGAGGAGGAAGGAGGCCAGGTGTTGTTTCAGGCACGGTGCAACGAAGGGGATAGGGGCCGGGTCTTGTGGGTTCACGAAGCTGTAGAAGGCTACGCCTAGCCAGTGTGGTGGAATCGAATCGGTGGCGCCTCTATCGTAGGCATCGCGGTAAGGGCGCACGAGATGGTCTAGCGGCGTTTGGGCAGCCTGCTGGAGCTGAGAGGGCGGATAGCGGTCTCCAAAGAAGGCGCCGAGGCGGCCGAGCGCGATCTCTTGCCAATGCGCCAACTTATCGAGGGGGATATACTGCACCTCACCGGCGGCGGCCAGCTGAGGGTCGGGTTTGGGAGGATGGGGTACAACCCCGGCAAGAAGGGCGCTTTGGGCCAGCGTTAGTTTGTCGGGTGTGGTATAGAAATAGCCCCATGCGGCTTGTGCGATGCCATGATAGCCCAGTCCATAGTCAATGGTGTTAAGGTAGAGTTCCAGAACTCTTTGTTTTGGCAGCATTCGGTTCATGAGAAGAGCGATAATTATCTCCTCGAATTTGCGCGTTAGGGTTTTATGCGGCGTGAGAAATAGGTTGCGGGCGAGTTGTTGGGTGATGGTGCTGCCGCCGAGCTTAATCTCGCCGGCACGGATATCTATGCGCATAGCGCGATCGGTGGCATCCCAATCCACTCCAGAGTTATGGTAGAACGAGCCATCCTCCATGGCGATGGTGGCGTCTTGCATGGCTTGAGAGATGTGGTTAAGCGGCACGTACACACCGTAGCCTGGCGGCTTTCCATGCCCTTTATAGGGCAGAATGAGGCGATAGGCATGATAGAGAAAGGCGGTAAGCCATGCCATACATAGGCCGCTTAGCAGGGCTGTAAAAAGCAGCCACTTGCGCCGTCGCGCACGGATTTTTGCAAGCGTTTCGGCGGAGGGCGCAGGTTTCGGGGAGTGTATGAAGCCGGGCAGGGCTAGAGCGAGGGCTAGCGGCCAAGTGCCGAGGGCCGCATCGGCGGTAAGGAAGGCAGGCCGGATGCCATTCACAGCGAGCAGGGCTAACAGAGTGGCCGAGGCGCCGGCAGCCAGCCGCGATTCGTGCGGATGCGCTTGTGGCCGAGGAAAGAGCGTTAGGTACAGAGCCAGCAGGCCGGCTACCGTCAGTAGGAGGGTGAGACTGAGAGTGGCAAAAGGCCCTTGTTCTGCGAGATAGGTGTTGGCGAAGGAAGCGGTTGTATTGGTGCCGAGGCCGCTGCCAAAGGGATCGGCGTGCAAGAGCTTCAAGGGCGGATGCGGCAGCACGGTTCGCCAGACCAGCGTAGCAAAACCGGCCATAGAGCAACAAAGCAAAGCCACGCGAAGCCCAATTGGCGCTTTTTGAAACAGAAGAAAGAGGACGGTAAGGGTTGAGGCGAGCAACAGGAGGAGGCGTTCGGGGAAGGGAAGTCTGCAGAGCAGGATGGCCATCCCTCCGACGAGAAGAAACGGCCAAGCGAACTTCCGTGCATTGGCATCCCACAAGCCGGTGGTGGCAAGGGCTGTGGGCAAGGTAGCCCAAAGCCCCAAACTAGGCCCGCTGTGAAGAAAGAGGCCGATTACGGTAAAAACGTTGAGAAATACCAACAGGCTTATCCAAACTTTGCGGAGGTCGTGCACGGTGAGGAGCAGAGTGAGACCGGCGAATGCGGCCAACGTGAGGTACCCAGCCAGGCGGTAGGGGTAACTATCGGCGGTGGAGAGGAACCAGTCTTTAACAACGCTTTCCGTCCAGAGCAAGTAGAGCAGAGGCAGTATCATCGTACGCAACAAATTCAGCATGACAGATGTTGCCTCCGGCAAGTTTGCCGACAGCTTAGAATAGGTCGAGGCGCGTGTAGCAAACATGCGTGTCAGAATCCTTCATCCCTTGCGGTCATCATGCCCTTTTCTCTTGCGCCCATGCTTCTGCATCTCGGACGTATGGAAAGCGCTCTATTTAGTCCATAGTTCTTGCTCACCTACCTTAGGACTTAACGGTAGGTAATAGGCTCTCACACAGGTGTTTGAGTTCTCATTCTTGCTACTATTGTACTAACTAATATAACACCTCGACAGGGCAAAAATGTTACATCAATTTTTGCGCCTAAGGTTGCGTTGTGAGGGAGGATAGGAAGTAGTCTCCCGATTGTGCTTGGCATTCTCCCCCCCCGCACCCTCCGAGCATGAGACTTTTGAGTGCGGTCTGATTCGATGGCAGGTGCGGTCTCCTCAATAACCAATGCCTTGCGAAGCTTCGCTTTGGCGCGTAATAACTGCATGCTCACCGTGTTGGGAGCCATTCCCAAATCAGTGCTGATCTGCTTAATTGAATCTTGCTCATAGTAGCGTCGAAGTACGATGAGGCGTTGGATTGGTGTGAGGCATAATAGAGCTTGTTCTATCATGTATCTTAGCTCTACGCGATGGAATTCGGGTTCTAGAACAGGCTCCTGATCAGAACACGCCCTTTGAGGCAAGCAAGTATAGTTGAGAAGATGGCGGCGATAGTTGCAGGCGAAGTTGTGAGCAGCACGATAGAGGTAAGGCAGATTATCGTACCGCTCTTCAGATAGCTTGGACCAAACGTGGGCAGCGAACTCAAGGGCACAATCCTCGCGATGAGTGGAAGGAACTCCAACACGACGTGCCTCAGTAAATCCGATTTTAATTAACTGCTCGTATAGTATGGTTTTAGCATCATGTACCATGGAAGCCTTGCGAGCGAGATCAGGCTGTAACGGTTTATCATTTTTCATTACTTCCCTTCCTTCCTGAAGTCAAGAGTCCGAATCAGACTCTTCGGCACTACGTCAAGGAGGCATTTTTGATTGAAAAAGAAAAACTACGCTGACGATAACTCCCACTTTAGAATAACACAGAAACCGCTCGGAAAGTCACCAAGAAGAGCATTTTTACTTAGAAGAATTTGGCTAATTGAACTTATGCTACTTGGATCGGTGACGTTGGCGAGCCTGCCTCCATAATAAAACGCCTCCTAAAACAATCAACCCCACGGCAACTGCTAGAAAACCGATCGGAACAACATGATTAGACTCCTGATCTATGGGTGGAGACGTTTTCTGAGCATGGGCGAGGATCTCATCTAGGGAACTAGATTGATTTCCGTGAGTAAAGCGTGCTTGTTTAGGAGGGTCGGTGCGATAGTCCATGATATCTATAAAGCTAAAAGGGTCGTCAGATAGTTTGGGCAGCCAATTTTTAGGATTAAACTGCCGTGCATCCAGAGCATGCGGGGAAGCTTTAATTAAAGTAAAGTCCGTTACGCTGTCTACATCCACATGGGGATGGACAAATGAGTAGAGAGCCGGACTCTGCCAGGTTGTCCATTTGCATACGGATGCCAGGCGAGCATCATTCAAAGTGATGAAATTGGAGTACTCCCACCGATCGGAAGGGACACCTGCTTCAACAAAATTGGTGGTACGTTTAAGAAAAATGCGATTATTGGTAATCTCCCCTTCTATCTGGGCCGGGATGTAGTCAATTTTATTTTCGGAAAGTTTCACCCTTAGCACGGCTGTTTTAACGTTCGCGTATACTGCTGTTCCAGCAGTATGAACGTTTGTTACAGGCCCCTGAAAGAGGGGTACATAGGGATAGTCCGCAGCGGCTAGTGGGAAAAAACTCATTGCATAAAATGCAAATTGGGGATATATCTGTAATACATTATAGGCATTCGATTCGGCATGCAAATCCAATACATAGGTTTCCTTGCCATTGTAGAGCACATGAGTTGTCTCTTTTGTAGCCAAATTGGTATCTATGTAGAGAAGATGCCCGTTGCGGTCTGCAGAGAGAGTAACCTTATAGACTATCGGTTGTGATGATGGTGTTTGACTTGCAATTGCTTCCAGCATTTTGTTCGCTTCCTGTTGTGACATGATGCCTCGACGAACCTCATCTTCATATTGTTGTTTTTTATAGTTCAACAGAAGCGCCTGTTGGGTTTGGGGGTTTACTTTTTGAGTAGATACCGACCAGACGAGTGTGAATGGGGGTACTAAAGCGTCTTTCCATCTCACACTGTTGGGTATCTGTGCAGAAGCTCGGATGGACGTACCGATAAGGGCAATCGAGAACACTCCCAGTATTATAAAACGCGTGTGTCGGATCATTTTCTCCTCCAGATGATGAATAAAAGTAAAAGAAGATATCCAAGTAGGAGGTCGCAACTCTCAACTTGGATGTCTCTATCATGGATCCTAGGTTACCTCTTTAGTTTAATGTGTAGGTGAGGGGACAGGATCAACTTTAACTTTGCATGGCAGCTTCGACTGTACGGCATTCTGCCCCGTTTGGGTCTTGGTTCCACTCGGTATGCACCCATTATCGCACCCAGGTCCTTTAGGCTGATAAATGGTGAGAGTGACCGATTGTTGTGCAAGGGCACAAGCATTTGGATTTCCAAAACCACTACAAACTTCGTCCTGCCATCGATCATCTGTGCAAGAGGGAAGTCCTAGAAAGTTGATATAGCACTGTTCCTGGCAATTCCCTTCCCTGGTACCGCGATTCACATTATATAACACCTGAGATGATCAAAATCTCACACATTGATATATCGCTAATTCGGGTTTAACTATACCCTGATTGTTGTGTCATGATGAACCTGTTTAGAGGAGCGTATCCAGTGATATTCACGCATGACATAAGTACTCAATGTCATGTGCTTTCAGTCTCACCGCCTTGCAACGACAGCAGAAGAGTCGCTCCGAGTAGTGCAGAGGCGACGGTAAAGCCATTTGCTATCAAGGGCGCCTCGAGCTGAGCGTTGATCAAGACACCTAGCCACACGGCGGCCAGGCCGGATTTCAGGGGATGCTGTACTGCCTTCAGTATGCGACTGAAGCCGTAGATGAAGAGACCGAGTAGCAGAATTCCGGCTATGCCCATTTGTGCCAGCCAATCCAACTCCATATTGAAAGACTGGGAGGCGACGGTATGTATCCCCGGATCGCCCCCAACCGGCGCCCAGAGATGAAGCATTCCCAGTCCCACGCCGGTGAGGGGGTGCTGGAGAAATTGGTGCCAAGCGGCGCGCATTAGAAACTGTCGGCCCTGCCACGAGCCTTCGGAGGAGGTTAAGTTGGCCTGTCCATGTGTCCGAAGATAGCTTGTAAAGAACACCAGACCTAGAAGCCCACAGGCCGCAACAATCGCATACGCCCGTTTGGGATATTTCGCAGCGATAACCCACAGGATTGCGATGGCGGTGGCAAGAGTGCCCCATCGGTACAAAGTAAGCAGATCGGTAAGGAAGAGGAGCGCGGTGCTTAGCGTCCAAAGCCAAGTTTCCCATCGTTTTGAGGCGTGAAGTGCTAAGGCGAGCGCGATGGGCGTGCAGAGCAGCATCACGGTGTGAAGGGCACCGGGATCGTCGAACGTCCCCGAGCTTCGGATAACGGTGCCGGAGAGAAAATGCTCCCGACCCGAAATACGTAGGGCAATGGCGAGAGCGGCCTGCACCGTTCCAAGCCCGGCGATCAGACGAAAGAGGGTTTGGGGCGAGCCACACAGCTTGGCACAAAAGAGACCAATCGTCATCGCGCTTATTGCCAACGTGCACAGCACGAGTGGCAGCCCCTGCTCCGTGGTGAGGAGCGCGGTGAGGCAGTAGGCCATTAAAAGGGTGCCGGTTGCTCCCCAAAGATACCATCCATCCCGATGCTTTGAGGCGGGGAGGTACCAGAGCCATGTCAGCGTGGCGGCAGTGATTAGTAGTATAAGAGAAAACGGATCGTGGAAGCCCCATCGTAGCGGTTGAAACCGGTATTGGAGGGTTAACTTTTCGATGGGAGTGTGGCCCAGCACATCATCGCACAAAAGCCAAGCGGCAAGGGCGATGGCAAAAGAACGAAGAGGCCACCGTCGTCGGAGAGAGGGACGTTGTGTCGTGTTTGGCTCATCGGATAGAGCAGAATGCCGAAAGCCCCAAAACGCCAGCAGGCAGAGGGCAACCCACACAACCATGCCGCTGACTACAGTGTGTGTATAGGAGCGGTACAAAGACGAGAGTTTGTGTTGTGCTGCAGACCACTGCTGAGCGAAGGAGCCGTTTTCCGGGTAGAAAACGAACTCGGTGGAGGGGTCGGTATGCAAATCCATTACCGTCATTCCCGGTTGCAGCAGTTTCTTAAACGTGAGCGAGCAGCCGGATGGTACGGTCGGCAGGGCTTGAAGGAGCCGATAACGCCGTTGTATCAGAGGAGTCGGATGCTTATCTGGGCCGGTACGGAAAATGGTGAGAACGACCAGTGAGGCCAACCATGCATGTTGGAAGGGGATCGGCTTTTGATAGTCCCACTGCTGAAGGGTGTTATCGGACCCGAAAAGAGTGCATTGGGCGAGGAAAGGTTTCTTTTTAAGAAAAACACCCTCTTCCACACCGCGCAGCGCAAGAGGAGGGGCAAAGCGCGCATTTTCGTTGCAAACGTCTACCAGAACGGCTCGTTGCCAGTGGGCGGATGGGGGCGAGGCCGTCACACCCACTGCATCGGCTGCACGGAGATAGGGAAGGGGGATTCCGGGGAGAGGATAGGTGGTGTTTGGGGAGGAGGCCAGGCCTGGGGTGATCTGTAACTGGTTTGGGTAGAAAACAAAGCTCTGTTTGCCATCGTAGGCGAGGGTGATGGTTATGGTGCCGTCATCGGAGCGGTACCATAGATAACGCCCGTCGTAGGCAATGGTGAGCACAGAGTGGGGGTGATTTCCTTCGGGAGGCTTGCCATGAAGTGGGGTCGCTTGGCAGAGATACTTCAGCAGGAAAGGGCTTGGTCTGCTCGGCAGCACTTGAGCATAACCCCTCTGCAGCGGTGCCAGCAAACAGCCACCACATAGGAACCGTGCCCACCAACGAACGCTACCCATTGGTTACCTCGTGCGTTTAAGAAGCAGAATAGCCCAGCTCGGCCAGCACACGCTTTGCCTTCGCCCTCACCTTCGCGTTAGGGTTTTTGAGGAGGGGAAGGAGATAGGGAATGGCCCGATGGTCTTTCAATTTTTCCATCAGGTCGAGGGCGGCGTTCGCCTCCATGTAGAGATCATCCTTCCCCATATCGTTGCTGGCTAAAGAAGGGAGCGTGGCATGGAAGATGGTCTCCTCTTGCTTCGGGGTGATCTGCTTAAGGCTTGAGAAGAGAGCAAGGATGGGCAGATGAGCGAGGGGAGGAGCTTGGGAAGGGGCTTTCATGAGCGCGGCGGCCCAGGCGATCTCCTGGTCAGAGAGACGTCCTTGTGTGTTCGCCTTATCTTGCAGTTGGGCCAGTCGAAGGTAGTCATTTTTGCTCATAATGTCCAATTTGGCGAAGTTTTCGGCATCATGTTCGCGAGTGACAGGGTTATCGGATGGGCTACCAGTATTGATAGGTACGCCCGTATGCTCGGTCTCCGCATGGCTTCCATGATTTCGCAAAGCAAAATAGACGATGAAGGCAATGCCACAGAGCGCTGCTACAATCAGGGCGATTTCTCTTCGTTTCATGGTGTTAGTTGACCTCACTCTCGACTAAAATCAGGATACCGCATGGTAAAAACATTATGTACACCACGTTGATAGTGACAGGTGTAACATTCCAGAGTCTGTAGGGAATACTGCATGACAGGTTGTTTTACTGGCTTTCTCTCGTCAAACAGCTCACGAATAGCAGAGAA
>NZ_DATGKU010000118.1:0-7943 GCF_035294505.1 Chthonomonas sp.
TATCTCGTTAAGCCAAAACTAGCCACAACCGCTTCCGTTATGCTCGATGTACGAATGCTTTTTTCCGCCCTTGTAGATGCTGATTTTCTTGATACGGCACAACACTTTGGCGAAGAGCGTGAAACCCCCAAAAGTTTAGAGCCTGCACGCGCTTTAGCAGCCCTCGAGCGCTATCTCGACGAAGAGGTACGTCAAAACAGGCGCGCCAAAGCCGAGGTCATTGCAGTGCGAGAGGAGTTGTTGCACAACTGTCGAGAGGCTGCGACTAGTTCTCCGGGTCTCTTTACCCTTACGGCTCCAACCGGTTCAGGAAAGACATTGGGCATGTTACTGTTTGGCCTGACCCATGCCCAACAGCACGATTTTAAGCGTCTGATTCTTGTTTTTCCCTATCTTACTATCATCGAGCAGGTTGTCTCCCTATGTCGTGCTATCTTCGAGCCTGTTTTCGGTAGCGGGTATGTGTTGGAGCACCACAGCTCTGCTCGATGGCAGCGACTTAGCTCGGAGAGTTCTCTTGCCGAAGAAGAGCGTCGGATCGAGCGCCAACTATCGGAGAACTGGCAGGCCCCTCTCATCATTACCACGAATGTGCAGTTCCTCGAATCGCTCTTTAGCAACTCTCCAGGGGATTGTCGTAAGCTGCACTCTATCGGCGAGAGCATCGTGTTCTTTGATGAGGTGCAGACACTTCCAACATCTATTGTGTTACCAACATTGAGAACGCTCTCGCGTCTAGCGTCGCCGCCTTATCGAGTCAGTATCGTGTTTTCCACGGCCACACAGCCGGCATTTTCTCTGCTTCACAGGGAGGTGCAGGAAGAGGGCAACAGCGGATGGAAGCCCCGTGAAATCGCTCCACCTCATCTTTTCAAGAAGATGCAACGAGTTACCGTAGACTGGCGGTTGTGGGATGACCCTCTGACGATAGAGGAGCTTTGCCGGAAAGTCGCGCAGGAGCCGATGGAGCAACTGCTGTGCGTGGTGAATATGCGCAAAGATGCACGTGCTATTGCGCTTACGTTGCGTGATATGGGGTTGGAAGGCCTTTACCACCTTTCCACATGCATGTGTCCTTTGCATCGGCAAGAAATTCTAAAAGAGGTAAAAGCTCGTCTGCTGGAGAATAAAGCGTGCAGATTGATCAGCACTCAATGCGTTGAGGCCGGGGTAGATGTGGACTTTCCCTTAGGTTACCGCATGTTAGGACCGTTATCGGCTATTGCGCAGGTAGCCGGACGAGTTAATAGAAACGGCCTTTTAGAGGGCAAAGGAATCCTGCGAGTGTTTAGGCTTTTAGAGGAACGATATCCCGATAAAGCCTACGAACAGGCCACCCGAGTTACCGAGAAGATTCTAAGAGAGCTTGGAACGGATCGGTTAGATATCGAAGGCCCAGAGTTATATCAGCGCTACTATAGCGAGCTATATAACGTGGCCGGAATTGGTCAGCTAAATCGTGAATTGCTAGAGGCCATAGCGAATCAGAACTATCGGGAGGTAGCACGAATCTATCGAATTATTGATGAGGACTTCATCCATGTTGTGGTGCCATATCAAGGGGCTTTGGAACTGTTTGAGCAGTTGGCCGATGAGGTGCGTTCAAAGGGAGTGAGTAAGTCGTGGGTGCGACGTGCCCAACCACTGACGATCAGTTTATATCTTCCACGAACTCTGTCGCGCAGTTTAGAGCCGGTACCGGGTTGGGGGAGCTTTGCCAACCGTTGGTTTCTATGCTACCGTAGCGAGGACTACGACAGCCTGGTCGGTTTTTATCCTAAGGATGACGCCGAAATGGATGTGCTTATCGCTTAAATTATCTGACGAGGAGGAAAAGTTGCTATGAGGAGATCGAATCGGCAGGTTTTAGAGGTGTGGGGTGACTTGGCCTGCTTTTCTCAGCCGCCCCTTTCTGTGGAGCGGTTCACCTATCCTGTCATCACGCCGTCGGCAGCGAGGGGCATTTTCGATGCTATCTACGTAAAGCCCTCAAAATTTCGATGGCAGATTCTCGAGATCGAGCTGTTTGAGAGGCCGCGCTACATCGCTTTACGTCGAAACGAGATGAAGCAAAAAGCACCGGGAACCGACACGCTTTGGCGCTGGATGGAGGGACGGGAGGAGCCAGAGCCTCTCTATGCGGACACCGATGACGAGGCCAAAGGGCGCACTCAGCGGCAAACCATCGCCCTCAAAAACGTGCGCTATCGCCTGCATGCCGAGATACGCCCCTGGCCGGGCTATGAGGACGAACTGGCAGCATTTGAGGCGCAGTTTCGACGCAGAGCGGAACAAGGACAATGTGCTTGGCAGCCTTATTTGGGCATGCGCGAGTTCGCGGCCTACTTTCGATTGGTGGACGAAGCCGACCGAGCCACACCCATCCCTTTCGATATGGAGGTTGGATGGATGCTATACGATGTATTCGACCTTTCACGGCCAGGAACAAGCGAAGACAAGCCCTTCATCACGCTGTTTCATGCGCGAATCGAAGGAGGACGCTTGCAGGTGCCGCCGTTTGAAAGTCCAGAGGTAAAAAAACCCATTCCAGGAGGCTAAGAATGATCGATCAACTCGTACGCTATGCCACCCAAAAGGGGCTTCACTCCGAACCCGGTTTCGCCACTCAAACGATTCGATGGTGTCTTAGCTTTAGTGCCGATGGTCGTTATCTAGGGGTAGTGCCGCTCGGAGATAAAGTTGGGCGCAAGTTCGATGTTTGCCCCAATTTGTCTCAACCGGAGCTGGTGCGCTTAAACCCAGGAAGCCAGTTTCTTTATGAGTCGGCAGATTGTGTGGTGCTCTACAAGGTGAAGCCGGAGGATTTGCAAAAGAAACAGGAGAAACACAACTTCTTTATAGGGCTTCTGGAGCAGGCTTCCGCAGCAGTACCCGAGCTGAAAGCCGTTGCGCAGAGCTTGCGTGACCCACAGATATGCAACAGAATCTGTGAAGACCTGGAGCGCAATAAAGTAAAACCTACCGATAAATTGACACTGCAGGTTGGCAGCAACCTGCTTCTGGAGGATAGTCGCTGGCATGATTGGTGGCGTCGGTTTCGCAGCAGTATTGGCGGTAATGTAGGAGCTTCGCAAGCAACCGGCGGGGCGAGAATGGTCTGTTTCGCAACAGGAGACTCAGTAGTTCCTGAACCAACTCATCCCAAAATACGCGGGTTGGCGGATGTTGGCGGACAAAGCTCCGGTTCCTCTCTTGTTGGCTTCGATAAAGATGCTTTTGAGTCGTATGGTCTGAAACAGTCGGCCAATGCGGCCGTTTCGGCAGAGAGCGCTGCTGCCTATCGCGCTGCTTTGGAAGACCTTCTACAAAACAACGCCAATCGCCTCGCCGGTACCAAGGTGGCATATTGGTACAGTCACGCAGTTCCTAGCGAAAACGACCCCCTGGCCTATTTGTTAGTTGAGCAAATGGAGGAGGGGCAAGAGGCACAAGCACGAAGCGCTCTGCAGCGTGCCCGCAATCTTTTAAACTACCTGCACACTGGTCGTACGGAGGCCATCGAGCTAGGGCATAGCTATTTCTACATTCTCACTTTATCCGGTGCGGCTGGTCGTGTTATGGTACGCGACTGGGCCATGGGCCAGTTTGAGGATTTAGCCACTCACGTGGCTGAGTGGTTCGAACACCTGCGGATCGTCCGCTATGATGGAGGAGGTGATGCTCTTAACCCCGGTTTAGAACGTTTAGTTACCAGTTTGCTTCCACTCCGATCATCTCAACAACAATATGAGGATTGGATTAAGCCCCTCTCTGGGGTGCGAACGAGTCTGCTTCATGCGGCTATTGAAGGCACACCCCTGCCTTTTGAAGTGCTTGGACGCATACTCTATCATCACAATCAGTTTGTTCTTTCGGGGGAGTGGGAGAAGGCGGTAGAGACACGAAACCGAAACCTGTTGAACCTTCTACAGGCTCGCATGGCTTTGCTGAAAGCCTATAATATTCGCAACAAAGGAGACAAAAACATGAAATCTAATCTTAACAAGCAACACCCAAGTCCTGCCTACCACTGCGGTCGCCTTATGGCTGTTTATGCGCGTCTGCAGGAGGCGGCACTGGGCAATGTGGGGGCAGGCGTAGTTCAACGTTTCTATGCGGCTGCCTGCGCTACTCCGGCGCTCGTGTTGGCAAGGCTAGACCGCACTGCGCGATTTCACCTTAACAGCATAGAGAGCAAGGGGCTGCAGAACTGGTATCTCGATCAGCTCACCGAAATCTACAACGCTATCCCAGAGCGGCTTCCGAGAACGCTGAGCCTTGAAGACCAGAGCCTTTTCGCTCTTGGTTACTACCATCAGCTTGCCGAGATGCGTTCACCTGCGAAATCCGAATCATCGTCAGACCAGTCCAATCAAAAAACCATAGAGGAGGAATAGAATGTCTAACCCCATCTCCAATCGTTACGAGTTTCTCTACTTTTTCGATTGCCAAGATGGCAACCCGAACGGCGATCCAGATGCCGGCAATGCCCCACGCGTAGACCCAGAAGACATGCATGGCATCGTATCGGATGTGGCCTTGAAACGGCGTGTGCGCAACTATGTGCTTGCCAAGCACGAGAACAGAATGCCTTACGCCATCTTCATCGAGCATGCTACAAATCTCAACCGGCATATTACGCGTGCCCATGAGGAGACAGGAGGCTTGAAACTAAAAACCTCGAAGGAGGATAAGGCATCCAAAGAAAAAGTGCTGGAAGCCCGCGAGTGGATGTGCGCAAATTTCTACGATGTGCGCACCTTCGGAGCGGTAATGAGTACAGGGCCTAATGCGGGGCAGGTCCGTGGGCCGGTGCAGATAAGCTTCGCCCGTTCCATAGACCCCATCTATCCTTTAGAGATATCTATCACGCGGATGGCCATTGCCGCAGATGTGCAAGGGGCCAAGAGCAGTGAGGACTATCTCAAGTGGGAGCAGGAGCAACCGGAAGACCAACTGCGAACCATGGGGCGCAAGTCGCTGATCTCCTATGGTCTCTACCTCGCGCGCGGCTTTGTGAGCGCTCACTTAGCTCAAAAGGACGATACGTTCCGCGGTACCGGCTTCTCCGAGGCGGATTTGGAACTGCTCTGGGAAGCCCTCGGTAACATGTACGACCATGACCGTTCTTCAAGTAAGGGGATGATGTCGGCGCGCAAGCTTATTGTGTTCAAGCATGTAGGCACCGATACGATACCTGAACAACGCAAACGGCAGGCGATCTTGGGTTGCGCTCCGGCCTATAGGCTGCTTGACGTGGGCGGTAGCGAAGACAACGGGGAGATCGTACGCATCTGGCGGAAAGACGCTCAGAAGCCAGCGCGTAGCTTCCACGACTACTGTTTGGAGATATATGCCGATCGGGTACCGCCGGGTGTCGAGCTTATCGAAAAGCTCTAGTGGTAACTGTGCGCCGAGTCGTCGCCTCCCCTCTCCCAAATTGGGAGAGGGGAGAAGTATGTTGGCCTTTTTCAACGAATGTCAGATTTGTTAGAAGCTATCTAATGGTATTATTACGCATCGGCCTGTAGGAGAAAGGAGGCATCGTAAGGAATGCAAGAGGAGGAACCGATCTTGATATCTGCTCTTGCCCAATACGGCTATTGCACACGCCGATGCGGTCTCATGCATGTCGAGCAGCTTTACGAGGAAAATCCTTATACCCTCATGGGGGCACGTGGGCACACGCAGGTAGACGTGGAGGATGTAGTTTCCGTAAGGGGTGCCCGCATTGAACGGGCTTTGCCTTTGTGGTCGGATCGCTTAGGCTTAGTCGGCAGAGCCGATGTGGTCGAGTTTTGGCCGGACGGCACCATCTATCCCGTTGAGTACAAACACGGCCCGCGGCGCCATAACCTGTTTGACGCGCTGCAAGTATGCGCTCAAGGCATGTGTTTAGAGGAGATGTTTGGTTGTTCAGTAGAGAAAGGGGCTATTTATCATATCTCATCACGTAGACGTCGAGAGGTGCTCTTCACGGAGGAGTTGCGAACGAAAGTTTTAGAGGCTATCGCGGATATCCGTGATATGATACGTGAGGGCCGGGTGCCACCTCCAGTAAACGACAAGCGTTGCCCCAACTGCTCTTTACACGACATCTGCATGCCGGAGGTGTTGGCAACTGGGCGGTTTGCTTGGCATGCAAAAGCTCTTTATCGGTTAGAGGAGATGGAGGAAGAAGAGGATGAGTCGTGAACTGCTAAACACTCTGTTTGTTATGACACCAGGCGCCTATGCTCGGCTAGACGGCGATACCGTGCGTGTGGAGTTAGAGGGTGAGAAGCTCATTCAAGTCCCTCTCATACATATCGGCCAGTTGGTCTTTTTCGGGGCTACGTCCTTAACACCTCAACTGCTCATGCGTTGCGCAGAGGAGGGGAAGGATGTCGTCTTTTTAGACTACGCCGGCAACTTTAAGGCGCGCGTGATTGGGCCTGAGTCGGGCAACGTATTGCTGCGTGCAGCTCAGTATAAGGCTCACTGTGATAGCCAGATGACTCTGAACATCGCGCGTCCTATCGTTGCGGGAAAGATAAAAAACTGCAGGAACAACCTCTTGCGTGGCTTACGCGACAGCGGCATATCTGCGCAGGGAAAGATGGCTCTCGATGAGGCTGTTGGCGTTCTAGGAGAGTTGCTTGGTCGGACAGCTGAAGTAACAGAGATCAACGCTTTGCGGGGGATTGAGGGTCAGGCGGCGGCCATCTATTTTGAGGTTTTTGATCATCTCATTAAGCAAGAGAATCGGGCCTTTCGATTTCAAAATAGGAGCCGTCGTCCCCCGCGCGATCGTATAAACGCTCTGATCTCTTTTGTATATACGCTTCTCCTTGCGGAGTGTGAAAGCGCGTTGGCAAGTGTCGGGTTAGATACTCAGTTTGGTTTTCTGCATGTTTTGCGTCCTGGTCGTCCGGCATTAGCGCTCGATCTCGTTGAGGAGTTTCGGCCCAGTGTGGGTGATCGTTTCGTATTGGCACTTATCAATCGTGGGCAGATAGAGGAGCGTCACTTTGAGGAACGTGCTGGAGGCAGCGTTTTGCTTAATGAGGATGGTCGTAAGGTAGTATTAGGCGCTTACCAGAAAAGGAAGCAAGAAGAAGTTCATCATTCCCTATTAAAGACGAAGGTACCATTGGGCCTTGTTCCTCAGTTACAGGCACGTTTGCTTTCGCGTTATATACGCGGAGATACAGACTACTACATCCCGTATACGGTTAAATGATAATGTCTGTGGGGGGGTGGTAGTTGTTAGGCAGATAAGGGGGTATACTTGCTAATGAATATAGCTTAGGTGTGTAACGTTGGACATTGTGGTAACCTATGATGTCAACACGGAGACGGAGGCCGGCCGGCGTCGTTTAAGGATGGTGGCTAAGGCCTGTGAGGCGTTCGGGCAGCGAGTACAGAACTCGGTTTTTGAGTGTAGCCTATCCGAGACCAATTTAGAGCGTTTGCGAACACGTCTGCTAAAAATTATAGACTTAGAGTGTGACAGTCTACGCATATACCGTTTAAAGGGTCGTCGAGAGGACGTAGTAGAGGTTTACGGGCGGGATTTATATCGTCCCCCGTCTGATCCGCTTATTATTTAGGATAACCTAAGTTTGCGCGGATCGGGAGTGATCGTAGGTTCGAGAGAGAGGTTCGCGCAGGATTTTGAGAGTATGTGTTATAATATAAGAGGGAACTTCTCGAGGGTAGAGGCACATAGGGCCTTTATTTTGAGAGTAAGTTGACCGTGTCACCGGCTCTTCGGAGCTGGTGGGGATTGAAACGCTCTGCAACTCTCGTACGTTGGCAGGCCTGACACTGGTGTCACCGGCTCTTCGGAGCTGGTGGGGATTGAAACTCCGCCTAGTAGCCGATAGATATCTGCGATTTTGAGTGTCACCGGCTCTTCGGAGCTGGTGGGGATTGAAACACGATTTCTACTAACACCGATA
>NZ_DATGKU010000119.1:0-5755 GCF_035294505.1 Chthonomonas sp.
TAGGGGCTCAGCCCACCTTGCGGCAAGCTTCCTATCGAGCGGGAAGGGTGTGTAGTTCTTCATGAGGTTGCTGTATACCACATCCCTGATGAGTCCGAGCTTCCTCTCTAATCTCTGCTCCAATCCAACCAACTCGGAGAAGTATTCCGAAGCCGAGTAATAAACGTTCTCAGGGTGGCTCGACTGGGAGGTCGGGGTCGAGGGCGTCGGCCGCTAAGCTATTGGCTGTTGGGGGAGGGGCTTGGGGGAACAGGGGGGGCTCACACCGCCAAGTAGGGGGTTGCTCCTTGGAGTGCCCTAAGCTTGGTTCACACCTAGGAAAAGGGTGTTTTTTCACGCTAGGCTAGGTTTGGGGGTGTGTAGTTGTAGCTGTACTGTGTGAGCCATTGGTTGCCGGGGGTGAACGGAACCGTGGTCCCGTTCTGGGCTGTGTATACCACTTCGGCGACTTGGAGGCCGTTGTAGTATACTTGGTCGGCTACGATGTAGCCGTGGGCCTTGGCGTTGCTCATGGGTGAGAGGTTGGTGTAGGAGGCTTCGACGTAGAGGTTGGGTAGGGTGTCTGAGAAGTGTTTGATGATGTATATTGTTACGTTGGCCGCAGCATCCGCCGCCCATACTCCTTGGTAGGTGTTGGGGTACCAGGGTGAATCCGATATCCCCCTCACTATGAGCCAGGGTATCCCGAAGTGTGTGTTCACGTAGGCGAAGCCCATACCCTCGTTTTCACCCGCGTCGGATTCGTATAGTGCGTTCTGCTGGGCCATCCAGGTGAGTGGCTCGGTCCACTGGTTGGCTGAGCCTATGACCCCCGCAACTATGTATGATGGGGCATCGCCGGTCTGGTTACCCCCGGTGATGTAGGATATGGGTGTGTCCGGCAGCTTGTATTGCTCTGCGAGTTGTAGGAGTCCGAGGGAGGCTGGGAGGGCCTCGACGTAGGTGTATGAGTGGTCGGCGCCGTAGCCGTAGCCGTAGCTTGATGCGTTGGTGGGTACGACTTGGGCTGAGCCGAATCCCCCGACGATGGCGTTATTCATGGGTGTGAGGTTTAGTATCTCGACCCCCGTGTATGCGTCCTCGATGTAGTTGTAGGTTGAGTTGCCTAGGTAGTAGTGTACGCTGGATTTGTCCACGGCGTAGGCGCCGAGTACAACGTCGCCCACTGTGATGTTGGGGTCACGCGACCCCGCGGTGCCGGAGAGTAGTGCGGCCTTGATGTTGAAGAAGGTGTCCATGAGGGTTGTAGCCGTGGTGACGGCGTACTCCTTTTCACCGGACCTCACCGATACAACCTGTTGCTCCCCGATTGAGCCCACGAAGAACTCGTACCCGGATATATTCACGGTGGCGTAGACGCTCATGGCCGCGAGTATGGGCGCCTGCTCCATGGGCATCGCGGTGACCACGCCTATACTCGGCGTCTGCAGAACCTCGCTGAGGTTCTCCCCATTATAGGAGGCGAAGCGGACAAGGTTTTTCGCGAGTAGGAGTTTGGCGAGGTTCGAGTAATTGGGGTTCTGAGTGTTCGCTCCCGTGTTGTGTGCACCCGTGTAGGCAATTGTGCCCACGACGGATACCACTACCACACCCAAAACCAGTAACACGACGTGCGTATTGCGCATGTTTAAACACACACGCCACCCCTATTTAAACTTTCATGTAAATTCTTAAGGATACTAATCATAAAAATTAGCATATTTATGCTTAAGGAGGAGGGTTTTGGAGACGCTAAAATGGGCGTACACCCCCACCTGCTGGGAGGCTTCGCCGAGCATACACGTGCACTGTTCGGTGAATACACTAACTAAGTGATTGGTGCGTGTGCATGCGGATATTAGGCTTTCAAGGGCTGGGACCCCACGTTGTGTGCTTGTTTGAGGTGGTAGGGCTGGGTGGTATTCGGCCGCTGGCGCCGTGAATCAGAACTCTCATATCTCTTTTGCTTCGAGCTGAGGGGGTATTTAAATAGCTTCCCGCTTCCACACCGCCATGTTCGAGGTGTGGTGACCGAGTTAATCACCCGGAAGCGTTGGGGGCAGTTGCGGGGGTCTAGCAGCCTTATGCGGGAGAGGAGGGAGTTCGCTACCCATCCTAGGAGGGGGGTTTTGGAAGGTTTATAAGCATGGGTGCTTTTTGTGTTTATGCTCAGCAGTGATAAGATTATTGTGAGTACTATGAATTATGTTCCGGGCTTAGGTTCAGCAGGTTCTTGGTATCGCGGTTGGGATCACTGTTAGGAGTAGGGGTATTGGCGGTAGATTTCTCGCTGGGCTGAGGAGTATTGTTGGTGGGGAGATCTCGGAGTTTGTTGAGAACGCTGAGAAGGCGAGGAAGACTGCTATGGAGAGGATGGTTTCCCACGCTTTGTCGATGGGTGCGAACGCGGTGCTGCAGGTTTACTTTGACTCGAATGAGCTCTCCGAGTTCATGGACGAAATAATTGCTTATGGCACCGCGGTTAAGGTTGTGAGCAAGTAAGCTCTGGGTTTTGACCGTCGTGATTCCCGCCCCTCACCTCTAGTTTCATGTTTGACTCGGTTTGTATGAGCTTGTTGGGGGGTTTCTCCTGCGGGGGTGGTCGAGGTAGCGGTGTTTTGCTATTAAGTATATAGGTGTTTGTGTGTGGCTTTTATCAGTGTGGGGTACCCCGCCCTCAAGGTACGTAGGGTGGGTTCCCGCTTGGTGGGGTGGGTTTACCTCCCACCTGTCGGAGTCTCCGCTTAGTCTTGGACACGCCTTGGGAGCGGTGTGTTAGCCTGTTCGTGGGCTTGTTGATGGGGTGGGGTGGGTGGGGGTGCTGAGCGTGTTGGGGGGTGTGCGCTGAACATTATTTCGATGCCCTGGGGAGGGGATTGGGGTAGTTGGGTGGGGTATCGCTGTTGGTGTGGTTAACTGATGATTTATATTTAACCGTGGTGTATTATGTTTGAAGGGTTTTGGTTGAGTCGGCACTCATAGCGTCACTTGAGAAGTTCCTGGATAGCTACCTTTCAAGGATGGCTGAGAGGCTCGCCAAGGGTGGGAAGCTGACGCAGGCTGAGTCCGCGATATTACTCGCTGCTGTAAGCCAACGAGAAGCAGCGAAACTCTCGCAGAGAATAGATCAGGTGCGTGGGGAACTATCTGAAAAGATTGACGACACAAACAAGAAGATAGACGAGCTGAAAAGTTTCTTCACGATGAGGTTCGAAGACACCAACAAGAAAATAGACGACACCAAAACAGAACTCGTCTCAAAAATCGAGGACACAAACAAAAGAATAGACGAAACAAGAACAGAACTCCTCTCAAAAATTGATGACACAAACAAGAGAATAGACGAAACCAACAAGAGAATAGACGACACCAGAGTGGAATTACTCTCAAAAATCGAGGACACAAACAGAAGAATAGACGAAACAAACAAAAGGATTGATGAAACCAAAACAGAACTCCTCTCAAAAATCGAGGACACAAACAAGAGGATTGATGGGTTGAGAGCGGATTTCATGGGTAGGATGACGGAGCTTAAGGAGGATACAGCCTACCTTAAGCGTAGCTTCGATAGCCTTAGGGACACCATAATCAGTGTGCTCACAGAGAGGAAGTAGTGTGTCGTCGGTTCTTTAAGCGCTTTTTGCAGCTTTGGGGTGGAGCCGTGTTTATTGGTTTTGGTTTATTGGTGGGTTAGCTGGGTCTGGTTCCGTTTGATTAAGTGGGTTTTGCCGGGTGGTCGTGGTTTCCGTGTTGGGGGCGGTTGTGTGTTTTTTAGTGCTGGGTGCTCGCTTCTTTCTATGCGCTGGAGATGCGTAGGGCTGAAGGTGTAAAAGAAAGTGGCATACCCCACCGACCCCCCCTATGGGGGGAGGTTTTTATCCCCCATCTTAGTTGGTTGACCGGCTACCTGTGGGTGTGCTTGGTTGTTGGTGTTGCCGTCTAAGAGCACCGCTCTGATCTGAAGAGCTGGGCTGGTTGATGTTTTTAAAGCGTGGTGGGTGCTGCGCGTTGGATTGGTGCTTTATGGATTGATTTGGTTTTTCCTGTATCTAGGCCTCCGCTGTTGTGGATTCACCTGAGGGCTGGCGTGGTGTGCCCCCACTCCTTATATTCATATGTGTTACCCCTCAGCTGGTAGCCATGGGTATACGTAAGTCTCCATGTTTTGTTATGGTGTGAGGGTGGTTTTAGGTGGCTTTACGGGTGGGTTTATTTTGCACCGTGTTTTTGTTGTCTTATGCTGGATGTAGGTGCCCTACTTGAGGGTGTTAGCCGTGGTCGGGATGAGTTTTTGGGTTTTTTGAGGAGGATTATATCCTTGGAGCAGGGTGACCCGGTTGAGGCCTTGGGTGGTGTCCAGATGTTTTTGAAGGATTACTTGGAGGGTTTGGGTCTGAGGGTGGAGACTCACAGTGCGGGTGGTGTGTGTGCTTTGACGTCTAGTATTGGTGGGGGCCGCGGTCATAGTGGTGGGGGTGGCGGGTTGATTTTATACTCCCATTGTGACGTTGTGCCGCCTGGTAGGTTGGATGGCTGGGTGTACCCCCCATTTGAGGGTAGGGTTGTAGGTGGCAGGGTTTATGGTAGGGGTTCAGCGGATATGTTGGGTGGGTTGGCGGCGGAGGTTTTGGCCTACTCTGTGCTCACACGCTGTGAGGGTGAGCTTGCGGGGGAGGTGTGTTTTGTGTCGGTGCCCGATGAGGAGGATTGGAGGAGGACGCCCACTGGGTGGGGGTTCTCGGATTGGCTTCTTAGGAGTGGTAGGCTTTCGGGTGGGGGGTGCATTATGGGTGAGCCCAGCGGTTTAGGTGGTATATGTGTTGGTGAGCGCGGCGACTACTGGGTCACCCTGAAGGTGAAGGGTGATGCTGGTCACGGCAGTCTCGGTTTTTACGATGATAACGTGTTTGTGAGGCTGTTTAGGGCTCTTGAAGATGTCCATAGGGGGGTGTGCGGGGGCGTGGTGCGACCGCAATCAGCCGAGGTGGCGCGTCTACTGGAGGATTCCTACCCGGTTTTAGCTGAGGAGCTGGGGGTACCACTAGAAGAGCTACGTTCGAGTGGGATACTTGAGCGCCCCAGCATGAATGTTGGTAGGCTGCGTGGTGGCGTCATGGTTAACGTTCTCCCAGATGAGTGTGAGGCTGAGGTTGCCTTCTGCGTACCCCTTGGGATGACTTGGAGGGAGCTCCACAAGAGGGTTCTGGATGTTTTGAGCTCCAGCGGGCACCCGGGCGTTGAGGCCTCGGTGGTAGAAGGGTCGCAGAGTGATCCCAGCTACACACCACTCGGAAGCGGGATAGTGGGCTCACTCGTGGGGGCAGTCGAAGACACCTTGGGGGTTCCCCCGAGGGTGTACGTGACTCAGGCTACTAGCGACGCCAACGTGTTCAGGGCGCACGGTATACCCACGTGTCTGTACGGCCCCGGTCACATGGGTGTAGCCCACGGCTTCAATGAGTGGGTGGATATGGACGACGTGGTTAGGGCTGCGCAGGTGTACGTGAGGACAATACTCAGATATTGTGCGCGGACAGATACAAACTGATTGGAGGGGTTGGGTAGCCCACTGGAGGTCTCAGGGGGAAGAGGTCACTTCACTTGATCATAATCCCCCACAGCGTGCCGCGATCCAGATACCCCACTCTCAGATTCAAAGTTTGCCTGCGTCAACGGTTGTAGTTGAACTGGTTACCCATGTTAGGAGTGTTTGACCCCACTCCGGCATCGATGTTACCCACGGGGTCCCGTTTGACGATGAATGTCAGTGGGTGAT
>NZ_DATGKU010000120.1:0-29025 GCF_035294505.1 Chthonomonas sp.
CGTGGGGCTACAGTCCACCGCAGCCTCTTTGGCTCAGCCGCTCACTATCATTGTCACAGGTGCTCTTGTGAACCACGGCAGTTATCGGGTAATTTTTCTGGTCTGCGCGCTTTGCATTCTCGCGGCTTTGCTGAGCATTGCTCTTCTAAGCCCCTCGGCTGCAAAACAGGAGATCGAGCAGCATCGCGCCCTAGTCGAGCTGAGGTTATAAGGCACACCGATGCGGCAACGAGTTTTAAGTGCCATCGTAGGCATTGCCCTTTTCCTGTTTTTCTGTTTCAGCAACCCCATTCTCATGCTCTGTGGGGTTGTGCTCGTCGCCCTGCTTTGCGCTTACGAATGGACGACGGCCTACAGCAACAGACTCGTGCCGGAACTGCTATCTCCCACAGCCAATGCGCTACAGGCCGGCTTGCCCTTTCTCGGTGCCCTCTATCCGATGGGGCTTTATCTGCGGCTCTCGCGAGGCGACATCCCTCCGCTCTATCCATCTATCCTCGTGGCCCTGCCCATTCCGGTGTTCGCCTTACTTACGCTCCGCGCAGCACGTACCGGCATAGCGCTCGGTTCACTGAGGTGCTTTTATGGGCTAGTTGGCGCGGTTTATATCGGCCTTCCTATATGCAGCTTGGTCATTCTTCGGAGCTTTTTCACCATTCCCTCTGCCAAACCACCCCTCGCCCATACCCCGTTAGGGGCCTGGCTCGTTTTGTTTACCACGGCTTGTGTGTGGGCGGCCGATAGCCTGGCGTTTTTCGTGGGGCGACGTTTTGGGCGACATAAGCTCGCTCCCACCCTCTCCCCGGGCAAAACGTGGGAGGGAGTGCTAGGCGGTCTGCTCGGCGCTCTCATGGTCGGGGCGCTTGTTGCCCGTTGCTTAGGTCTTCCACTTTGGGTTGGACTTATTTTAGGAACTACGGCGGGGATCGTAGGCCCTTGGGGCGATCTGTGGGAGTCGGCCCTGAAGCGCGAGTTAGGACTAAAGGATTTTGGCCGCCTTCTGCCCGGCCATGGTGGCTTCCTCGATCGTTTTGACAGCCTCCTCTTTGTGTTGCCCCTTACCTGCCTCTTTTGGGCACTGCTATCCCAATTTTAGCGGCTTTTACAAAGGCGAGAGGCCTCCTCTTCCTAACTTGGGAGGGAGCGCCTTATGGGTTACCCCTACAATCATCACCCCATCATTTGTAGGGGCAGGCCTTGTGCCTTCCCAATAAAAACCCGTCCATCACAATGGGGAACCATCAAAAATAGAGGAACCTAAAGGGGTATCGCAAGGGTACCCCCTGCAGCCCCCCTATCCCTCCCCCTACAGGGAGAGGAACTGACCACCTCAGCGGCCTGAATCATTCCCTTATCGGCTATCTCTCTGGCCGCTGTGTCGCCGCGTGCTCCTACAGCCCCCACCCCCCCGCCCCTCCCCCGATTCGGGAGAGGGGAGACCAGTAAGGTCATCGGCAGTTTGCTACGATAACCTTCCCTTGAAAACTCAACACAACCGCCCCCTTTCTCCCGAATCGGGGGAAAGGCCGGGATAGGGGGCGAGCAAGATAGGCTTGCTCCGTGAATTGCCTCTAGAGCCGCGAGATTGGCAGCCTCACCCCTCAGAACGGGTGGGAAGTGAAACGCAAGATTTCTCGCCTTCGGCTCGAAATGACAGGCGTATCATCGGCTCTTCAAGCCCCCACCCCCACTCCCCTCCCCCTATCAGGGAGAGGGGAGACCAATAAGTTCATCGGCAGTTTGCTACGATAATCTTTTCCCTTGAAAACTCAACACAACCGCCCCCTTTCTCCCGAATCGGGGGAAAGGCCGGGATAGGGGGCGAGCAAGATAGGCTTGCTTCGCGAATTGCCTCTAGAGCCGCGAGACTGACAGCCTCACCCCTCAGAACGGGTGGGAAGTGAAACGCAAGATTTCTCGCCTTCGGCTCGAAAGGACGGTCATATCACCGGCTCTTCAAGCCCCCACCCCCACTCCCCTCCCCCTATCAGGGAGAGGGGAGACCAGTAAGTTTATCGGCAGTTTTCTATGACAACCTTTCCTTCGGAAACGCAACACAACCGCCCCCTTTCTTCAATCAGTAAGACACAATAAACGCCTCAGCGGCCAGAACCATTTCTTTCAAAGCCTATGTCTCTGGCCGCTGCGTTGCTGTCCGCGAGGACGAATGGACGGGATAGGGGGCGAGTAGACTAGGCTAGCTCTACAAAACCACCTTTAGAACTATCAGCGTGGCGGTCTTTAACAGCCTCTGCCGATAAAAAGAAGCCTTCCCTACCTCACGGCAGGGAAGGCTAACTGACTGTGGACAGCAGAGCTAGTTGGTGTTTTCGGACGGAGCGGGCTGTTCGAGCTGATGCTCGATGGCCGCAACAACCTCCGGTTTGGCGGGGCTCATGCCCGCAGGGAACCGCGCCACGATCTCACCGTTACGCCCGATGAGAAACTTCGCGAAATTCCATTCGATAGGCCCGCCGAACTTCGGATCGGTCTCTTTGTCGGTTAGGAATTTGTAGAGCGGCGCCTGGTTATCGCCCTTCACATCAATTTTAGAGAACATGGGGAAGGTAACATGATATTTGCTGGTGCAGAACTGTTTGATCTGCTGGTTATCGCCCGGCTCTTGATGCCCGAAGTCGTTGGAGGGGAAGCCGAGGATCACGAAGCCCTTGTCCTTGTATTTCTCATAAAGCTGTTCGAGAGCGGCATATTGTGGCGTGTTGCCGCAGAGTGAGGCGGTGTTTACGATCAGGATGACCTTTCCTACGTAGCGGGCAAGGTTTACATTGTTGCCATCAATGTCTTTCATCACGAACCGAAGTACCGGAGGAACGTCCACATGGACGTTGGGGTAATCGGGCACCGTAGGTTTGGCATCGGGTCCCATCGCATCCGGCGAAACGCCGGCCAGTTTCGCCTCATACTCGTTGTCGAAGTCGGCGAAAGAGTGGTTATGTGTGGCATAGTAAAGCCCCCGAAAGTTGCGCGGTCCTCCAGGTACTATGTGGCAGTAGACACAGGGTTTGTTCTCCTTCTTTGCGAAGGCCGGAGTCGCATGAGCCTGAGAGCCTAGTCCCAACAGCGTCAGCCCTACACAAAGCGCTGGTAGCCAGCGTAAGGTACGAATCATTCACTTCCTCCTTAAGTCACCATGAGTTTTTGCGAACGGTGTTTATTCGATTTAGACAGACGATCATCCTTGCAAGTTACAACCATTTAGGGTCGGCAGAGTCGCGACTTAGAGCTTGGCAGACGTATCAAGGCCGATGGCATGTACTAGCCCATTTCCGACCTGCCGGTTATAACCATCTTTTTAGTCCGGTTGACACGATGTCGGCCAGAGAATGCGTTGTGCCGGCGAGTACAAAACCCGCAAGAAAAGCCAAGCTTTCCTGCGTATGGGCGCGCATGATCTGCCCTAACGAGTGCGCCTCCAGTTGTGTGACAGAGGCGGGGTCTACATGCATCCCGCACCGATTCCACAGCCACACACCTACCCAGGAGAGCAAAAAGAACATAGCGCCTAAGTAGAGCGCTCGGATAATGCCCCCCGCAATAAGCCCGTGCGAAACCCAGGAACGATGCGGCACCAGCACCCGATAAGGCCACCAGATAAACCGCAACGGCCCCCAGCGACGGTACTCTCTCGAATTGGTGTCTAAATCTCCGGCACAGGCCAGTCCGGCGAAAAGATAGGCCCCACTGAAACAGCAGAGCGGCGCCAGCGACGCCGGGTGCACCTTGGCCATGTAGAGTATGTCGAAGGCGGCTAAGGTGGAGACGGTAATAAGATCATGAACGCGCGCTCCGGGCATCTTTCCTCACAGACGAAGGAAATTTCAACGGATGTGGCCTTTTCTCCTGCCTACGAAGGCATAGGCCTAAAGATACCGATGATTTTATAGGAGATGGCACTTTCCCGTAAAAATTATGACACCGAAACCCCTGTTTGATCGTCCATAATATTGGATAGTTGGATAAGAGTGTCTCTTACCATCCAACTATCGAAAAGAGAGAACAAAAAAGAAAGGAGGCGCCAGGGTTATGGTTACCGATGAAAAGCCCAACGTGCCAACGCCTGAAAGCCTAGAACAAACTCAAAGTGAGGGACAGGGCCACACTACTCATGGCCAGGTCACCAAGTCGAAGGAAGAGCTTGAACAGACTCACCGCGAGTTTGAACGGCTGATGGCCCGCACTCAGAAGAGGGCTTACAACATGGCCTACCGCATGACGGGGAATCGAGACGATGCCGAGGACCTAACTCAGGAGGCCTATCTGCGCGCCTACCGTTCCTTCGATACCTACAATCGGCAGATGCCTTTTGAACGCTGGTTCTATCGCATCCTTTCTAACCTCTTCATTGATGTGCTGCGCCGTCAGCCTAAACAGAAAACGCTGTCGCTCGATCAACCTACAAGCGATGAGGACGGCGAGGAGAACCTCTTGCTGCAGATACCCGACCCGAAAGGCGGGCCGGAAGATATCGTGATGCGTGAGGTGATGGATGAACGGTTGCAGGAAGCCCTCGCTAAGCTGCCCGAATCGTTCCGCCAGGCCGTCTGGCTCTGCGATGTGGAGGGATACTCCTATGAGGAGATAGCACGCATCATGAACTCCTCCATCGGCACGGTACGTTCGCGCATCCACAGAGGGCGCACGCTCCTGCGCAAATATTTAGAAGCCTCCCCGGAGGCGTCTAAATCGCAAAAAACGTCCTCATTACCGCCTATGCAGGCGAAGCCTGCATAAGCCTTAACCTCAAAATCCAAAAACCATACACCCCTTCCTACCGCGATGTAGAAAGGGGCTTTTTGTTGCACAACCTAACTTGTTCGCGCAGCTCGCCGCTCCTCCGCCGCTTTACAAGTGCGCAGCCAAACCCGCTGTGGCGGCTCCTCATAGCCCTTCCAAGCATAGGGGTCTATGCCGGCTACCGGCACAATGCAGCGCCTATCGGCAGTAGCCACCGACTCGCCTTCGCGTAAAGACCACGGCAAGAACGACCAAGCGTTGCAGTAGTGATTTACCAAGACGCGACGGTAGATGTGGCTTCGGTTCTTCAGCGAACGATGCAATAGATAGCCGTTGAAGAACACCACCGTCCCCGTCTTCACCTCCACAGGGATCTGCCCGCTCTCATCGAACCCATAGCTCTCCGGCGCAAAATCGAACTCATCCGGGTTGTTGTGCGCACGCTGCGGATAGAGATAGCCGGTTTTGTGCGAACCGGGAATAACCCACAAACAGCCGTTCTCCACGGTCGCATCGTCTAAGGCGATCCAGGCTCCGATGAGCGAGCGATCACGGGTAGGGATATAGATTTCGTCCTGATGCCATGCCTGTCCTTGAAATTCAGGTGGCTTCACAAAGAGCATAGACTGCATGCATTTCACGCTTCCATCCCACCACGGCAGGTGCGCAGCGGTGATCTGCGACAAAACGCCGCAGATGGCAGGATGCTTCACATACTTCAGCATCACCGGGCTAATGTAGTGCGGCTGATGGATGCACAGTATGCCCTCTAAAACCTCTTGGTCGCTCCAATCGGAAGGGGCCGGCTCTATTCCCTCACAGGGGTAGGCCCCGCGGGCAATCGCCACAATGTCCGCCCGAAGTTCCTCAACCTCTGCCTCCGACACCAGCCCTTCAACGACGAGAAAGCCTTCCTCTACAAACTGCCGAACCTGTGCTTCATCGAGTGGCTTTGGGACCTCGATTCGCTCCGTCACGCTGCCAATCGTCATAGAGAGCCTCCCATACAAAATGCTCAACTCTATTATAACCGGTTCCTGAAAGATTTCGACGCTTCAGGAACCATCCTTGGGGCATGGGACGAATGCTCAGTAGGGCGTTGAGACCCGACATGGGAAGTGCTAAAGTATTTGTCGCTAGCATGCAAACGGCACAAGCGACTTCTCAGCACCTCTACTTGGGGACCAAGGAAGCGTTCAACCAAAGCAGGAATCTTGAAAGGATATCACGAATTCTTTTTAAGCTACTTTTGTCCACTTCTTAGGAGGAGCCTCTTGTACCGATCGAAACTTGCGATAGTTCTTTGCCTCGCCATGCTTATCATCGGCGGTCTGTTGGGCGGTACTCGCCCCGCATGCGCCCAAAACCAAACGGAGCGCGCCCTTGCTTCCTTCTTCGACATCGGAGGCTATTTCTTCCTCGATCATAAGCTCGTGAACGCTATCGGAAGCCCCAAGTTCTACTCCGAAGGTAACTTCTTCAGCACACCGGCACGGCTTGGTAGCTATGAGGTGGCCGGCGGCGTGGAGTTTCTCAGCGCGAACGACCATTTCTTCCCCTTCAGTGGAGGGAATAGCGTGGGCTTTGTCGGCCCCTGTGTACGCTTCTCCACCCCCGCGCGCAACAACCACCTGCGCTTCCTTCTCACCCTCGGCGTCTACGCCACCACCCTGAACGCCGGTAGCGTTGGCGTAGATACCACCACCATCGCCCCTGGAGGCGCCATTGAGGCCGATTATCGCTTCGCGCGCTACTTTACTTTCGCCGCCGGTTTTCGCATCGGCAGCTCCATCCACGGCTATAACACAAGTGGATTTATTATCGGGCTACGCTTCTTCTAAGAATCGCGTAACTTTGTGAGACAAGCCATGCATGAAATAGTAGACCTTCGCAGCGATACGGTGACGCGCCCTACCCCCGCCATGCGAGAGGCTATGGCGCAGGCAGAGGTTGGGGATGATGTGTTTGACGACGACCCCACCGTGCATCGGCTGCAACAGCTTGCCGCCCAAATTACCGGAAAAGAGGCAGCCCTGTTTATGCCCTCCGGTACCATGAGCAACACCGTCGCTATCTGCGTGCACACACAGCCCGGCGATGAGATTCTGCTCGATACAGAGGCTCACTCCATGCTCTATGAAGTAGGCGCCCCCGCCCGACTAGCCCACGTGCTCACCCGTACTTTCTCTAGCAAGGAGGGCGTTCCTTGTCTTGAAGAGATCGAACGCTCCCTGCATGTCGCCTCGCTCCATAGCCCGCGTACCGCGCTGCTGGTGCTAGAAAATACCCATAATCGGGCAGGTGGATATCCCATTCCCCTAGAAGTGCATCAACGCCTCTATGCGCTCTGCCAAGCACATCATGTGCGTGTCCACATAGATGGCGCACGCATCTTTAATGCCTCTATTGCAACAAACACCCCTGTAGCCCAATTTGCAGCGTGTGCCGACAGCCTTACCTTCTGCCTCTCCAAAGGCCTGGGATGCCCTATCGGCTCCGTGCTCTGCGGCTCTTACGAGTTCATCCAACAGGCCAAACGCGTGCGCAAAATGCTCGGTGGTGGAATGCGCCAGGTAGGCATTCTCGCTGCAGCCGGCATCTACGCCCTGCAACACCATATCGAGCGACTTGCCGAAGACCATCGCCGCGCCCGCCTGCTCGCCCAAAACATCGCCAGCGTTCCGGGCATTTCTGTAGAAAACCCGAACCCGCCCACGAATATGGTCTATTTCCAAACGCAAGCCCCCGCCGACTCGTTTGTGGAACGACTTAAAACAGACTACCATGTGCTTTGCCACGCCACCGGCACCCATCGCATCCGCCTGGTAACCCACCTCGATGTGGACGATGACGACATTGTTCATGCCTCTCAGGCTATTTGCGCCGTTAGTAAAGTGCTGCACTGAGGAACTCCATTGCCCTCCCACCTGTTTCTGTAAAAAGAAGGAAGATCACAAACGAGCGTATAATAGTTTCATAACCTACTTTTTCGAGGAGGTTTTATGGCACGTATTGTTACCGGCGGGGTGCGAAGGGATGGAGAGGCCTATTCCAGCCGGATGGGGCTTTCCGAATTCGTTATTCTCATCTGCCTTATCGGCGCTATCGCCTGGGGAGTAAACTACTACTTCAACGTCTATCGTAAGTCGCCCACCTACGCGCTCAAAGTCTTCCTTGGAGCGATAGAGGCCGGCCGCTCTGACGAACAGTACAACATGTTAAGCGACTACGACAAAATGTACTACCCCACCGAGAAACAGTATGAAAACAGCTGCCCGCTAGCACATGGCTACACCGAGCGATTGCCGAGTTTCGACCTCGCCCCCCCTAAACCCGACCAGAATCCAGGTGCGGTTCAGATTGATGCTACTTTGCACGTCACCAGCAATATGGCGCACGAGGCCCTTTACCAGGCCGGTACAACCCATACGGTGCATGTGATATTTCGCCTTATTCACGATCAAAATGGACAATGGAAAGTTTGGCTACAGAAATCCAACCTAACCAACCTTCTGCAAATTACGCCAAACCCGCCCGGAAGCAATTTCTAGCCCAATAGGAGGCTTCTATGATCAACTGTCCTCATTGCAACCAACCGGTAGATGAACAGACGAACTTTTACTGTCCCAGCTGTCGTAAACCGTTGCGCTCCTTAAGCGGCGAACTGCTAACGCCGCCCACAACGCCAACCCCATCGCCCTCAACACCGGGGCCGGCTCCAACCAACTTGCCCGGCCCCATTCTAACACAACCTGCGCCCAACCTGCCACCGACCCGCCCCATCATGACGCCAACGGCCCATCGTCTCCAAAACGAGCAAGAAAAGGAGAGCAAAGTGGCGCGTTACGTCATCGCCTTTTGCCTTCTCGTCCTCATTGCGGTGCTCGGCGCTGGAGGCTATATATGGTGGATGCACACCCATTCCAACCCGGAAGATACGGCCAAGCGCTTTGTAGAGGCCATCAGCAATGAAGACATGGAGACCGTCTACAACCTCTCCATCCTGCCCGATAATGTGAAATCAAAATATCCCGATGCCAAGAGCTTTGCAGATAATTTCAAGCGCGAACGTGCCGCCATGAATAGCAACGGAACCGGCCAGGTGATTGACATGTTCTTTAAGTGGTTTAAAGGGGCTAAGGTGGGGCATGCCACCATCAACGGAGATACGGCCACGGTTCCTGTTACCCTACACATTACGCTCGGCCCACTTAGCACCGATAGCCAACAGAATCTCCCTATGCGCTACGATCACGGCATGTGGAAAGTAGACTTGACCACGATGCCTCTACCTACTGCGCCTTCGCCGGCAGGCAACAACCCGCCGGGCGGCATGTTAGGCGTAGGCGGCGGCATGTGACGAAACCTACCGGAAGCGCATAATGCAATGGCGCCGGGTGGCTGTGGCCAAAATAACGGACATCCCGCCCGATCAAGGGCTTACCGTGCCCTTAAGCGAGACACGTGAGTGCACCCTCTTTGTGCATAAAGGGCGATGCTATGCGGTTGGTAGTCTCTGTCCCCATCAAAACGCCCCCCTTTGCAACGGCGTCTTGGAAGGGGACGATGTGCTGATCTGCCGCCGACACGGTTTTCGTTTTAGCCTTCAAACCGGTGAGTGCCTCACTCTGGGAGGATATGGGATTCCAACCTACCCCGTGGAGATTGAAGAGGCTAGCGGCACAATTTTCGTTCGCTTCCTCGACGATTCGCCTTAGCGTTGCGGTCTCGACGGAGCCTCTCCTGGAACTTGACGCTCGGGTAGATACTGACGGGCGAACTGATCTTCCACAATGCTGCCATCTTTTAAGAGATCGAGGTAGATAGTCTGTTTTTGAAAATTGGAAATGGAGAAAGTGCCCAACCAGAACCGTGCCACAACGGTATCGCCGGGCGCATTTGGAGCAGGCGGTCTATAGATGACCTTACGCGGTGGGTCGTTGTCGCTAGGACGATAGGTAAAGCTGGTGGTATCCGGAAGATAGTTGGGGACCAGCACTTGCAGATTCGGCGGAAACTGCCCACCATGATCTTTTTCATAAAGCTGCAGGCCCGTACGTATCTCTCGAAGCTTTTGCTCGCAAACCGGAGCCGCCCCGATAGATTGAAACACGCCTTGAAACTGATGCCCAACCTTTTTAGCGGTGAAAATTCCCCCAAAAATCATTATCAAGACGAGCACACCGCAACCGCCTAACGCCCACAGCAGACAGCTTGTACCTGTAGAACGACGTGGTGGCCCTACACTTGGAGGGTAGGGGTAAGACGGCGGAACGTTGGGGTTTGAAAGAGGAGGCGGGCTTTCCATTGCCGACTACTCTCCACCCGTAGCCAGATGCATGATCTTCTCTTGCGTGGCCTCCTCGCGACTCAGCTCCCCAACGATACGTCCTTCATGCATCACGAGAATGCGATCGCTCATCCCCAAAATCTCCGGCAGCTCCGAAGAGATCATCAAGATGCCTACTCCCTGCGCGGCCAGTTCGTTCATCAGCTCATAGATTTCACTCTTCGCACGTACATCTATCCCGCGAGTCGGCTCATCTAAAATCAGCACTTTCGCTCCGGCAAAGAGCCACTTGGCCAATACCACCTTCTGCTGATTGCCGCCGGATAGGTTTTTCACCGTCTGTTCGATAGTGGGGGTCTTAATGCTAAGCTCTTGGCGGTACTTCTCGGCGACGCTGCGCTCTTTTGCCAAACGAATAAAACCGGCAGCCGAGAGCGCTTGCAAATTGGAGAGCGTATTGTTGGAACGCACAGCCATTCCCAACACCAGCCCCTGCTGTTTTCTATCCTCCGTTACCAGCCCGATGCCGGCCCGGATGGCATCGCGCGGCGAACGGATGCGCACCGGTTTCCCATCTATTTCAATGGTGCCGCTATCAATGGGGTCGGCGCCAAAGATGGCGCGTGCCGTTTCGGTGCGCCCCGCGCCAACCAAACCGGCCAAACCGACGATTTCGCCTCGATGCACCTCAAAAGAGATGTCATGGAGCACGCCCTTGCGATTAAGATGGCTCACCCGTAATACCGGCGGCCCGATGGGCACCACAACTTTAGGAATGGCCTCTTTCAGCTCGCGCCCCACCATGAGGCGGATGATCTCCTCGCGTGTGAGTTCGGCCACCTTTTTGGTCGCCACATAGCGCCCATCTCGCAACACCGTAGCCCTATCGCAAATCTCGAATATCTCTTCTAGTCGGTGCGAGACGTAGATCACGCTGATTCCCTCTGAGCGTAACTGCCGGATGAGGTCGAAAAGGGCATCAATCTCATGTTCGGTAAGGGTAGCTGTAGGCTCGTCCATCACCAGAATCTTCGTTTTGCGCCCCAACGCCTTCGCTATCTCCACCATCTGCTGCTGAGCTACGCTCAGCTGGTTTACCGGCGTGCGCACGTCGAAACGCGCACGAATGCGGTTCATAAGCTGTTGGGCCTCACGGTAAAGGGTTTTGAAATCCACGAATCCCGGCACCGCCCCCTGTGGCTCGCGCCCCAAAAAGATGTTCTCCGCGGCACTGAGATAGGGCACAAGGTTGAACTCCTGATAGATCGTGGAGATGCCGAGGTCCATGGCTTTCTGCGGGCTATCAATTACCACCGGCCTGCCCTCGATATAGATTTCCCCTTGGTCTGCCATAGTAACCCCAGAGAGAATCTTGATGAGCGTGGATTTCCCTGCCCCGTTCTCTCCTAGCAGCGCGTGAACCTCTCCATGCTCTAAAGAAAAGCTCACATCATCGAGCGCTTTCACGCCCGGGTACTGCTTACTGATATGGCGCATCTCTAAAAGAGGCGGACGGCTCTCTAACACAGCCGCCTGAGACGATTCCTGAGGATGTGCATCACTCATGCCAAAAGTCCTTTCTCCTGCTTATTCTGTTTTTATTTTGGCGGCAAATTGGCCAAAGCGGTCTCTGCCGGTGGGAACTGCGGCATACATCTTAACGCCGCCTGATACTGCGCCCGCGCCTCCGCAATGTTCTTCTGCTGTTGGAAAGCCTGCCCGAGATAGGTATAAGTCCACGCGCGTTGCATTTGGGAAAGCCCCGGCTGCGTCACAAAGTTCGTGCAGAAAGCGATGATCTGATCCAACTTCCCTTGTCCTTTCCAGAGCGTAATGAGATTCAACAGAGACTGCGTATCGTTAGGCGATTCTTTCAATATCTGCTCGTACTGTTCCTGCGCCCCTGCCAAATCGCCCATGCTTTGCAACTGCTGGGCTAACAGCTGTCTCACCTGCAGCCGATCGGACGTAGGAAGACTGGGTTGTTGCAGTAACTTCTGATAAACAGCAATAGCCGCCTTTTTATCTCCACTATCGCTGAGCATGGCCGCATACGATTCCTGCAAAGAGACATCGGTGGGCGCCTTTTGAGCGACCTGCCCCATCATATCCAGCGCCTCCTTCTTCAGCCCATGGCTCTGCAGCGCCTGAATGCATGCGAGGGCGACCGCGTTTTTGGGGTGCGTGCCCACTAACTCCTGCAGATAGGCGATCCCCTCTTGGTGTCGCTTCAGGGCATCATACTGGTCGAGAAGAGCCGACAGGAGGGAGGCATTATCGGGCTGCTGTTGGGCTTTGGTTTGAAGCCAAGCGAGGCACGCTTCGGGCTTCCCTTCAAGCGCATAGAGGTGGATTAGATCGGCATAGGCCTGAGGGTTATTCGGCGCCGCGGCGATCTGCTGCTCACGCAGCGCCACGGCTTCAGGATAGCGCTTCAAACGCGTCAGCACCGTTGCCTCTTTATCCAGCACCCAAACGAGGGTAGGATTGGCTTTATAAAGCTGCTGATAGACGGCCAAAGCTTGTTCGTCCTGCCCGCTCTGCTCTAGCGTCTGCGCCAAATTGCTCAACAGTTCCACGCTGTTGGGGAAACGCTTTTGTAGAGATCGGTACAAGGCAACCGCTTTATCATACATCTTATGGCTTCGATAGACATCGGCTGCCTCTAGCGAGTCGGGAAGAGGGTCTTTGGCGCGTTGCGATGCTTTGATCAGTGCGTCCACCGCCTGTTCCACTTTGCCCTCCCGCTCATAGAGGTGCCCTAGTTCCACATAGGGCTTTTCGTCGAGGGGCAGCAGCGCGGCAAGTTGGTTCAGCGTTTGGATGGCTTTATCCGGCTGGTTCTCTTTTTCATAAATCGAGGCCATTTCGAGATAAGGCTCTGCGTGAGGAGTCGTGTGGTTGTGCTCTGCATTGGCACGATCCTCCTCGGCTGCCTGTTGAAGATAGCGAAGGGCATCGTCCAGCTTGTTCTGCTTTTGCGCGATATCGGCCAGCCCCTGTAGGGCGGAAAGCCTCCAGGAGGCGACATTGGCCGCAGTCGCCACGACCGGCATATTGGAGGCGCTTTGAGACTGCGGCTTTAGCGTGAGCACCTTGTTGTAGATGGCCTGAGCTGCCGGCAGTTGGTTGGCCTGCAGCAGATCGTGCGCCTGCGCAAGCAGGTCGGAACCATCCTCAGGGTTCAACGCCACCAACTGCGCCCGCTGTTCTGCCGCCTCTTGCCATCGTCCCCGCAACTCCAGAACCTGTGCATACTGGATATGCCCCACGGGGTCTTTGGGGTTATGTTGCACGAAATCGCGCCAAATCGCGAGGGCATCGTCGGGTTTACCCTGCATAAAGGCCACGTCGGCAATGCCAAAAGCGGCGCTGCTGTCGGCAGGGTTTTGTGCATAGCGCTTTTTATAGATCGCCAAGGCATCCTGATAGCGCCCCACATTACGATAGAGCACGGCCAGCTGATACTGCAGGCGCAGATTGTTGGGGTCGAGAGCAATCGCCTCTTTATAGTGCCGTTCGGCCTGCGCGATAAGCTCCTGCCGCTGGGCCGCATTGGCCGTATCAAAAACCATCTGGGCCTCCACCTGGGCAAGGTTAGCCAGCAGTTTGGTTAGCAGTGGGTCGCTCTTGGGCTTCTCTTTTTCTAACACAGGAGCGGCGAGAAGAAACTGGTTACGGGCTGCCGGGTAGTTTTTCAGGCCTGCATAGAGCAGACCGAAGTTGAAGCGGGCAGGAGCATCATCAGGATAGAGCTTCAGCAGCGCGGTATAGGCCTTTTCGGCCTCCTGCACCATGCCGATCTGCTGTGCGAGCAGTGCGCGGTTGAAGAGCGCGTCATGGTTGCGAGGGTCTATGGCGAGAATTTGCTCATATGTTGCGATAGCGTCTTTCAAATCACGTCCGGTTTGGCGAATGGAGGCCAAAAGAAACAGGGCCGACAGGTTTTTCGGCTGCTTTTCACAAACAAGTTTTGCCTGTGTTTCCGCCTCACGCAAGTTGCCGGAGGCGTAGAGAGCGAAGGCGTAGTTATAGCGCGCATCCACGTCGTTTGGCGCCAACTGCAGGGCGGTATGCAGTTGCTGGCGGGCGGCTTTATAATCTTTGCGCCCCAATGCGGCCATACCAAGGGCCTCATGGGCGAGGGCAGCGATGGGCGCAGGTGGTTTCAAACGAAGGGCATGGAGGGCAAGCTGTTGTGCTTTGGCCCAATCACGTTCGGCAGCGGCAATTCGGGCAAGACGCGCCCACGCCTCGCTATCGGTGGGAATCAACTTCACGATCTGCAGAAGCGTCTCTTCGATTCCCTTGAGGTCTTTCCGCTCGGCATAGATGTTGTAGATTTGGGCCAAAGCGAGGAACTGCGCTTGCGGAGGTTGGTGCAGAGCGCGCGCCAGTTGAAGAAACTGGCGATAGGTGGCCAGCGCTTCATCGAGTTTCCCCTCCTGGTGCAGCCTTCCAGCCTGATTATAGAGATCGGCAAGGTGCTTCATCTGCGGTGAGAGCGGTGGTGGTGTCGGCCTTGAACCGGTCGAGGGCGGTTGGCCGAGGGGAACACCAAGAGCCTGACCTATTCCCAAAAAGCAGCTAAGCAGCAAACACCCCACTCTACTCCACAGCGTCCAACCACGCACGTGCCAGGTTCCTTTCCGCAATGGTTTCTTTGACATCACAAGCAGCTTTTCATTACGCAGGAAGAGCACTCCATCGTTTCTCTCTGCCAACAGTATACCTTCACCGGCGGCCACCATGGTTACCGTCCGTTCTATTCAAACCAAAAATACCACAAAATACAAAATAGGAGGCTTCCGCTTTTGAGACTAGAGACATCTTGACATTTTCTGGAATGTTTGGTATAATAAAGAAAAGAGACGAAACGATAGGAAATCGCTCGATATGGCGCGTAAAAGCACGCTCTCGCCGTCTGCACTACATATTGCGGACACTCTGGAAAATCGTATACGTGCCGGTGTTTACCTTTCCGGCCAGTGGCTGCCGGCAGAACGCGAAATCGCCCAGGAGTTCGGCGTCAGCCGCATCGTCGTGCGCGCCGCCATTCATGAACTCGAAAAGCGCCGGCTGCTCGTGCGTTCGGCGAAGTGTCGGCCTATCGTTCAAACTCCCGCTTCTACAACCCCTTCTCCGTCCAGCACCGCTACACGACGTTTCAACATCGGCCTTTGGCTTTGGCCCACTCCCGGCGACCCCGCCTATGCCATGATCGTGCGCGGCATCCGCAAGTCGCTCGACGAAGCCCACTTTCGGCTGATTACGGAAACCCCCGTCGAGCCGGATTGGCCCTCCATCCGCCGCGCAGAACGGCTCTTTCTTCAGCGCATGCTTGAAGATCGGGACATCGCCGGTATCATCCTCTGGTACCTCGGTGGCACCGAAAACATCGCCGCCCTCCAACAGGTTCGGGAGGCCGGCATCCCTATGGTGTTTATTGACCGTCGCCCTCCCGAAGGCTTCGATGCCGACTATGTGGGCGTAGATAACATCCATGCCGCCGAGAACATCGTGCGCCATCTCCTCTCACGAGGCCACCGGGTTATCGCCCACATCTCCAACCTCGACACGGCCTCCACGGTGGAAGAACGCCATCAAGGTTATCGCCGTGCCCTTGAACTTGCCGGTATCCCCTACCGACCAGAGCTGGTCTGTAGAGACCCCGGCTCGCCGGAAGATAATCCCTCAGAAGGCCTTCTTCCTCTCATCCGCTCACTTCTTCAACGCCCCGACCCACCAACGGCCTTCTTTGCTGTCAACGATCTTGTTGCCCAGAGAACCCACTCCGCCCTGCGAAAACTTGGCGTCTGTGTCCCCGACGACGTCGCTTTGGCCGGATTCGATGGAACGGAACGTTGGAGCCCCCATGGTTGCACCCTCACCACGGCCAATCAGCCCTTTGAGAGCATGGGCACACGCGCCGTTGAGGTGCTTCTGCGTCGAATGAAGGTCGGCTCGGATAGAACTTGGCAACATGTGCTTCTTGAAGCCCCACTTGCCATCTACCAATCTACCTCCACTGTGCCCACAAAACGACGTTTTAACATTCCTAGCGATAAGGAAAGGAGCGAATAGCATGAAAACAAAACGATTAGAGACGGGTTTCACTCTCATTGAACTTCTTGTAGTTATTGCTATAATAGCAATACTAGCGGCTATCCTCTTCCCGGTTTTCGCCCAAGCCCGAGAGAAGGCCCGCCAGATTACCTGCCTCTCCAACATGAAGCAGATCACGCTTGGTATCCTCCAGTATGAGGAAGATTACGATGAGACGATGGTTCCTGCCCACAACTGCGACCTAAGCCTCACCAACCGTGTCTCCTTCTTCTGTGGAGGAAGCATTGCCGCCCGCCTCGATTGGCCGCAAACCATCGAGCCTTATGTAAAATCACCGCTCTGTCGAGGCAACTCCATCTTTCATTGCCCCGATCTCGAAGCCGACTTCTACCACCAATGGTCGGCCAACCCCACAAATTCGAGCGATCAGTGGTCATCCTACTTCGTTACCTATGCCATGAACCTCGACTATCTTCAGCCAGACCCCGGCTGCGATCCCCATCAAGTGTTGCCGACGGCCAGTCAGGTTTGGGGGTTTCCGGTTAACATTGCGCGCATAGAAGAGCCGGCCAGCACGGTGCTAATAACCGACGCCAAACCGGATGTCATCCTTTCGGGCGGGGCAACAGGCGCTTTCTATCCTAGCGATCTCGTCGACTCTCCGGCCGACTATGGGGCGAATTCTCTCGCCTGTGGGCTTGATGCATGGGGAGCTTGCGACTTCGGCGATGGTGAGGCTTGCGGCCTTGGCGGCCCCAATGGAGCGCCGATCACAGATACCAATATGTTCGACCCTCGGCATAGTCAGGGCGGTAACGTGGCCTTCTGCGATGGGCACACCAAATGGCTTACTCCGGGTGCCCTCGCCGCAGGAACCAACTGGTACCGTGGCATCCCCGACGGCAATGTTCAAATTACCGATCTCAGCCAGTATCTGTGGTCGCTTAATAAAGAAGGAAGCGATATGTGATGGGCTTCCCGCGGCGGAGAATAAACATGAACTCAGAGAGAAGAGCCATAAAAAGAGTCGTGCAGAAGGGGCGTTTTGGCCTTTTTCCATTGCTCCTGTTGCTTGTTGGCGGTTGTTCGCACAACCCAACCATCACGGCAGCGCCACCGCCCGGCCCTAAGGCCGTGAAACCCCCTACAGTCCAACATATGTACCCGCATTCAAAGCCACCTCCCTTAACAAGCAAAGGGGGCGCGGGAGGAGGAATCGACTATTAAATCAATCCTCTTGCTTCATCATCTCACTCCGAGAGCCTAAATACAATGCGTTCCCTCTCGCTACCTTCGGGTAGCGGGAGGCTTTTTTTCATGCCTAAGCTCATAGCCGTTCAACTACCCACTTGACAGATAACCCCGCATCTTGCTATAATAAAAATGCCCTTGAGGTGAACGGTGGTGCTCCGTAAACCGAAATCCCATGGGCGAGTGGTGGAATGGTAGACACGCCGGATTTAGGTTCCGGTGCCGAAAGGCGTAGGGGTTCAACTCCCCTCTTGCCCATTGGCTCTACGCTTAGCGATTTGTGTGCGGGAGTAGCTCAGTGGTAGAGCGCTTCCTTGCCAAGGAAGAGGTCGCGAGTTCGAAACTCGTCTCCCGCTCTTGCCCCTCATGCGCTGCGTGAGGGGCATTTGCATTTCTTGCCAAAACGGCGCACCTTAGGAGAGAAGCCATGAACGAGGAAGAACGCTTTCTTTTTGACTTAAGAGGCTATCTAGTTCTGCCACAAGTGCTAGATGCCGAAACCGTGCGCCAAATGAACGCCTGGATAGATGCCCAAGCCGAACGCGACCCGCACTGGCGAGGTCAAACGGCCAATAAGCATGTCGAAAACCCCATTACCTGGCACCCGCTGTTTCAAAACCTAATGGATCATCCGCGCGTGCTGCCCATCCTGCGGGAAATTCTAGGAGACCGATTTCGCCTCGACCACGACTATGCCATCTTTCTGGAACCAGGCCATAAAGGCCTAAAACTTCACGGCCCGCACACGGTTCCCTTCGATCCTTGTCACTACTATCGCTGCGATAACGGTCAGATTCGGTGTGGCCTCACGGTTGTTGCGTGGTCTCTTACCGATGTGCCTCCCGGAGCCGGCGGTTTCGCCGTCGTTGCAGGCAGCCATAAAAGCAACTTTCCCTGTCCACCGGATATCAAAGCCTTAGAACGTTCCTCGCCTATCGTCGAACAGATCCCTTGCAAAGCCGGAGACTGCGTCATCTTCACAGAAGCGCTTCTGCATGGAACGTTGCCTTGGAAGGGGCCGGGAACGCGGCGCACTCTCTTCTATAAATATGCGCCCTGCATGCTCGCTTGGAGCCAACAAACCTACACCGCACCCGAACAGGTGCCCTTCCCGCCGCACTTTTGGGAAAACCTCACCCCACGCCAAAAGCTTCTCCTTGCCCCTGCCTCTGCCATAGATTTTCACCCGCCTATTGAGATCTAACCTCCAAATAGACCCTATAAGATGCCCGTCTCCGGGTTGAGATCGCTTTCCATAAAACGTGCGGGGCGCAAAGCGTGAACCTCCAATGTGCGTGCCTGACCAAAAAGGATCATCTCCGCCACAAGCTGGCCCAAAATGGGAGCATGCATCACTCCATGGCCGGACGAACCGTTTACGAGATAAAACCCCTTTAAATGGGGAGCCTCGCCCAACACCACATGCTTGTCTGGAGACATCTCGTATAGGCCACAATAACAGGCCTCCCTATCGAAGGCAATAGGCCTCAACACCGGCACCCGATGATTCACCCTCGCCCTCACGCCCTCTAGCCATCCCTCACGAAACGAGACATCGTAGGGATAACGCCCCGGAGTCTCTACCGGCCACAGCAGAAGGACGCGGCCATCCCGCACCCGCAAGTGAAACCCCTCCTCCACGTCAATCGTCATCGGCATCGTGTCGGGTAAAACGGACTGCTCTACACTCACAGCCACCTGACGCCTTGCAGGCCAAACCGGCAGGGCGACGCCTGCCATCGCCGCCACCTCACCCGCCCAAGCGCCCGCCGCATTTACCACAACGCGCGTCTCGATGGTCTCCCGCTGGGTACGAACGGTGCGCACCCTGCTCCCGCCCTCGATCTGTATCTCAACAACCTGCCGACCGCACAGCAGAGACGCGCCGTTTCTCACCGCTGAGCGCAGATAGCCTTCGTGAATCTGAAGGGGCCGCGTGAAACCATCGGTTGGACAAAAGGTGCCTCCAACAATATCCTCCGTGTTCACCCAGGGATTGATCGAGTGTATCTCCTCTACACTCACCTCGCGCACCTCAGACAGACCTGCCGCCCGCTGCACAGCCATCGCCCGGCGAAGCGTCTCCATCTGTTCCGGCCGCCGCGCTAAAAAAAGATACCCACACGGGCTATAGCCCGAAGGGACGCCGGTCTCCTCCTGGAAGGAGCGCAGCTTTTCTCGCGACAACAGCGAAAGCTTTACATTGATGGCCGTGCTGAACTGCGCACGGTAACCACCCGTTGCATAGCGCGTAGAACCTAGCCCAGGACGTTCTTGGGCCTCCAGCAAAACCACCTTTCCCGCCTTCTGCGCCATCAAATGGTGCGCTATGCTAGCACCGATGACGCCGGCCCCGATGATCACTACATCTGCCGTCTCTGCCATGCTACTGCCTTAATCCTTTTCAGATATTATACCGATTCCCTTTTCCCCCAACGAAGCGGGTATCCTGAATAGGCATTCTAAATACCGTGATTGAGGAAAGATGACCCCACAAGAGACGATTCGAGCTTTAGCAGCTCATGTAAAAGCAGCCGTCTACCCCAACCTCGGCACTTGGCGCGCTCGTAAGGTAACGGGCACCGCATCTAGCGGCGACGCCACCTTCGATATAGATGACATTGCGGAAGCCGCCGTTGAGCGGTTTCTGCAGGAGCACAACGTCAATGTGGCCTACTATTCCGAAGATAGAGGCCTTGTGCATCCGTTTCCCGATCGCACCCCAGAAGGCATTCTCATCATTGACCCCATTGATGGCACACGCAGCGCCATCGCCGGTTTAGAGGCCTGTGTGGTCTCCGTGGCTTGGGCCGACTATTGTGAAGCCCCCACCCTCGCCGATGTGCGCTACGCCGCTATTGCTGAAATAAAGGGAAGCTATCTCTTTTCTGCCGAGCGCAGCGGAGGCGCGTGCATTCTTAATGGAGCCGGACAAGAGGTGCTTCCCACGCTTTCACCTACTACCGAAATCGCCAACATGGCTTGGACGTTGGAGGTGGTTGGTGCCCCTCTCGATCTCGTCTTCCGCGCCGTCTCGGATATGGCCAGCCAGACCACCTTAAAGGGTGGCTTCTTTATTCTCAACAGTAGCGCCTACGAGCTAACACGTCTCCTTACAGGCCAACTGGCCGGCGTGGTGGATGTTCGCAATCGGCTTCTGAAGGACTTCCCGCAAACCCGCGAGGCGTTTGCCCGCTATGGAGGAGGGCGCCCCCTATCGCTCTACGGCTACGATGTGGCTGCCGCCGCGCTCATAGCGCAAGAGGCCGGCTGCGCGCTTTCAGATGCCTGGGGACGTGACCTTGCCGACTGGAAGCTTTTAGATACCTCCGAGGCCAACTTCGGATCGCTGATCGCCGCATCAAACCCCACGCTCCACGCCCGCCTTGTAGAGGCCATAGAGGAGGGCTTTGCCCGGTTGCGTAGAGAAGGCTTAAATCCATGAGTCCGCTAAAGTGGAAAGCTGCGTTCATTACATTTATTGCCGTGTTCGCGATCAGTTTCGGCGAGGCCATGCTCTCACGCGGAATGAAGCAGATCGGCGATGGCACCCTATGGCATCAGATCGGCACCATCCTCCATAATCACTGGGTCATCGTCGGCACCACCTTCATGGCAGCCTACTTCTTTCTCTATATGTGGGCCCTTAAGATGGCTCCCTTCAGCTTTGTCCTCCCGATAACCGCTCTCTCTTACCCCTTAGGGGGGTTTTTGGCGACGACCTTTCTTAGAGAGCATGTCGGGCCGCTGAAATGGTTAGGCTATGCGGCGATCGTTATCGGTGTGATCCTGGTAGGTCTGGGCGAGGCAAACGGGAAATGAGAGAAGCGATCCTGGTTGCAAGGCTCCTTCTCGATGCCTGCCTCCTAGGCTACCTTATTTATGCTTATCTTACCGTTGTGGCCGCATGGCAGTGGCGCCGTGCCGCTATTCCTCCAACACAGACGCCTGATATCGGCATCTCCATCCTCAAACCGGTGTGTGGCATAGACCCCTATGCCGAAGAGAACTTCCGCAGCTTCATCGAACAAGACTATCCCCTGCATCGTTTCCAAATTCTTTTTACCGCTTACGATTCCGATGATCCGGCCCTAGCCGTCGCAGCCGATCTCAAGCAACGCTATCCACAACACAACATACAGGTTGTTCTCAACAGCCCTAACAAGCTGCAGGGCAACAACCGTAAAGTCGCCAACCTCCTTGCTTTGCTGCCTTTTGTCGAACACGAGCTGCTTGTCATTGCCGACAGCGATATGCGCGTTGGTCCCGACTACCTGCGCGCCATCTCCGCCCCCTTCCTAACCGAAAATTCCCAACGCAGCGTCGGGTTGGTAACCTGTCCCTATCGGGGCGCCTTCACGCACTCCTTCGCCGCACAGCTAGAGGCGCTAGGCATCGGTGCCGACTTCATACCCAGTGCCCTCGTTAGCCGAATGTTGGAGGGCGTTGGTTTCGCCTTTGGCTCGACCATTGCCATCCCCAAAGCCGTGCTTGAACGTATCGGGGGCCTGAAGCCGCTGCTTGACGAGATAGCCGACGACTTTCTGCTCGGCCAAAAAGTGCGCCAAGCCGGCTATGAAGTGGTGATCGCCAACTATATGGTGGACGATGTTTTAGGCCCCATCCCTTTTAAAGAGATGTGGTCGCGTCGGCTCCGCTGGGCACGCACGGTGCGCGCCTATCGCCCGGCAGGCTATGCTGGCTCTCTCATCACGCACGGATTCGCTCTTTCACTGCTATGGGCACTAACGCAGGCGCCTTTAAGTAAAATTGTGGTTATCGTTTGTGGCATATTGATGGTGCGCTTGCTCACCGTCTTCATTGTGTCTAGCTTAACCGACGATCCGGCCCCACGAAAAAAATGGTACCTGTTGCCGGTAAGTGACCTTATTAGCTTTGCCATCTATGTGGCCAGCTGGTGTGGAAACCGCGTGCAATGGCGTGGAGAGCGCTTTCGTTTGCAGGCAGGAGGAAAGCTGGAACGTATCTAAATTTACACTTGTTGTTGAATTTGCGTCGAAGAATGCGGATAGGAGAGAGTTATGCACGATTCAGGCGTGCCGATACAGCCCGATGCAGCACGCATCTATCAGAAGCAGCTTGAGGCGGTGCAAGAAATCTGCGCCGCGCTCGCCGCGAAGAACGATGTAGAGGAGTTACTGCGCGAAACGCTGCGCGTAGCACTCGATACCGTTGAGGCCGATGCCGGTTCCCTTTTGCTTTACGAACCGGAGCGCCGCCGCCTCGTTTTTCGCCATGTGATCGGAAAAGAGGAGCTTATAGGCCAAGAGATCGATCCGGAAACCGATCTGGAGGGAAGAGCTGCCCTTGTCTTTCGCACCGGCCAGGCCCAACTCACTAACACCAACCAAGAACACTACAACCCGGCTTTCGATATCGTAACCGGCTACCACACGCACACGATTCTAACGGTTCCGATGAAAACGCTAGGCAGCACCCCCATTGGTGTGCTGCAGGTGCTCAATAAACGCGAGGGCGAGTTTATGCAAGAGGATGTCGCCCTGCTAGAAATTGTGGCCAGCTTGGCCGCCACGGTCATCGCCAACGCCCGCCTTGCGAAAGAGGCGGAGCTGGCTGCCGTTACACGCGCTATCGGCGACTTAGGACACGACATCAAGAACGCCCTCACGCCCATTCAAGGCATCGTTCAAACCACCGTCGAGGCCTTCCTTAACCCCATGTTTGATGAACTTGACCAAATTCATCAGGCGCTACAGGAACAGGCACCGGCACTCGCGCAGCGCCTACAAAATGCTGTGGAGCCGTTGAAGGAGTGGATACCGGAGGCGGAAAGCTCCGTTCATGACAGTTGCACCGACATCCGAGAGATGGTCTCTGAAATTGCGGACTATGTGAAGGGAACCCAATCGGCCTATTTTGAGGAGCTTTCCATTGGTGAGATCATCAAAGAGCGCCTGAAACGCCTGCAGGTCATTGCCAGAAATCGCCAGGTGACCCTCTCTTATGAGGGGCTGGAGGACGTACCACCGTTTCGCTTCGATAGACGCCTGGTGGGGCGTGCGCTCTACAACCTTGTGAACAACGCCCTAGGCGCCATAGATGCGGCCGTCCGCAAAAAACAGATGGAGATGCGTCCGTTCCAAATCGTGGTACGCACGCGCGTTGTTTCCGATGAAAAGACACCAAATAAAACCTATTGTCGCATCGAGGTGGAAGACGACGGCCCCGGCATGACGGAACAGGTAAGGAGGTCCCTTTTCACCTCAGCCACCATCTCCACCACTCCTGGAGGCACCGGCATTGGCACCCGTTTCGTAAAAAACGTGGCCGATATCCATGGTGGGCGCGTGGGTGTGGAGAGCGAGTTAGGAAAAGGAGCCCGCTTTTGGCTCGATCTACCGATGGACGCCGTTGTTCAGACCACCCCCCAATAGGACAGGTTTGATTCTTGCTTTCAAAGCCCACTCTCTTCCTCTCCTTGAGGCCGGTTTTAGGCACAGGGGGTAGGCTATATAGAGTAGGCATGAGACCTACCTCTACGCATAATGCAGTGGGTGAGCGTTGCTCGCATTCCAGTACCTTGTTGAAATATGCAGCCACCGGACACCCTGTTATTGCATGATGTATAACCCACTAATTTTCAAGGATGCGCTTACGAAGTTCGTCGGGCTTATAGATCGTGATACGATGGTCGGTATCTACCTTAAGAATCTTCGTTTTTCGGTAGGCCCCCATCACCTGATTAACCCGTTCACGCGAAGCCCCCACCAGCTGCGCGAGGTCGGTCTGTGTTAAACGAACAGGAATATAGACGGTTCCATCGGAATATTTTTCGCCGTAGAGATCGGCGAACTCAAGTAACTGATAGGCCACCATTCCGTAGGTATCAAGGCTGCAGTGGGCGCGAATGCGAGCATTGGTCATGCGCAATCTCCGCGCGAGTAGCCGAAGCATGTTCTTCCCGAAGTTGGGGCTTCTATCGAGCAGATGGTTAAAAAGCGATTGTTGCATAATGAGCAGCTGGGTCTTCTCACGTGTCAGCACGTTGGCCGAGCGCCCGGAGGCATCTATCAGGCTCATCTCACCAAACACGTCGCCGGCGCCTAACAACGCAAGAAAAACCTCGTTGCCATCCGACAAGTTGAGAAAAACCTTCACCGTTCCATGTAGGATAAGGTAGAGCGCGTCGCCGGTATCCCCTTGAAACAACACGTAGTGACCGGCCGTAAAGCTTCGTATGTGTGCCTCGTAAGCTACCCGCTGGAGGAGGTCTTCAGCCACCTCCTTAAAAAGGGAGAGATTCCTCAGCAATGCCATGTCTATCATAGGAAGTAACCCTCACAATCCATCCGTTGCTAATAGATTGACGCCCCTAATCTCTTCTCATATCTATCTGAGAATTTGTTATATGTTCTGTCGCCCTGTTGCGAAAAAGAGCGCAAGAGCGCGTGGATTCGCTGTGCGGTTTAGAAAAGCTGACCCTGTCCCTCTTCGTGTTCTCCCTCCCGCTTTGAGGGATAGGGCAGCCCCAGATGTTCGCATGCGGCCCTTGTCACGGCGCGCCCACGGCTTGTGCGGTTCAAGAAGCCAAGTTGCATGAGATAAGGCTCGTAGAGGTCTTCAATGGTATCGCGCTCCTCTCCCAACATCGCTGCCAGCGTTTCAAGCCCTACCGGCCCCCCATCAAACTTTTCGACAATCGCCGTTAATAGCCTCCTATCGAACTGATCCAGGCCGAGAGCGTCAATCTCAAGCAGCTGCAGGGCACGGATGGCAACCTCCCGTGTCACCACCCCGTCCGCTCGCACCTGCGCGTAGTCGCGCACCCGCCGCAAAAGCCTATTGGCGATTCTCGGCGTTCCTCGTGCACGTCGCGCGATCTCCTCGGCGCCCTCCTCCTCAATCGCCACGTTGAGGATTTCTGCGGAGCGTAAAACGATGGTCGTCAGCTCCTCCTGCGTGTAAAACTCGAAACTGCAGTGAATGCCGAAGCGGCTTCGCATGGGGGAGGAGATCAGCCCCGCTCGTGTCGTGGCGCCTACAAGCGTAAACGGCGGAATGTTGAGCGCAATGGTGCGTGCCGAAGGCCCCTGCCCTATCACCACATCGAGCCGAAAATCCTCCATCGCCGAATACAGCACCTCTTCCACCACCCGGCTCAACCGATGGATTTCGTCAATAAAGAAGACGCTCTGATCCTCCAGCGATGTCAATATCGCCGCCAAGTCGCCCGGCTTTTCTAGGGCAGGGCCGGAGGTGGTGTGAATGGGAACCCCCATCTCATTGGCGATAATATGGCTCAGTGTCGTCTTTCCTAAACCGGGCGGCCCGTACAGCAGCACATGATCGAGCGCCTCACCGCGTTCGCGCGCGGCCTCAATAGCAATGGCTAAGTTCTGTTTGATCTTCTGCTGGCCGATCATCTCGCGCAAAAAGCGAGGGCGCAGCGAAAGCTCCGCCGTATCTTCAGGCAGCTCCATCGGGCTAATAAAACGGCTATCCTCTTTCTTACGCAACGTTGTGCTCTCCTATTCTGGTGAGGATGGCCTCCGCCGTTTCCACTCCGGATAGATAGGCCTGATGGATGCGCCCCCCCTCCGGACGGGTTCCATCCCCGGCCACATAGATCAAAGAATCGACTGCAGGCGGATTGATCATCTCAAAAGGCATCATGCCCCGCGGTTGAGAGTAGCGCCAACGCTTCACCTGCACCCACAGCGGGCGTTCATAGGTTTCCCCAAACAGCCGTTTCAGCTCGTTCAGCGTTCTTCCCACCACCATCTCTTCCGCCTCTTCGAAGCAGACCCTGCTCATCGCCGGGCCCCATTGGGCAATCAATAGGCTCTCTCCGTTCGGCGCGCGCTCCGGGGCTTTGAGATGTTCAAATGCCAGCCACAGAAGCGTTTCAGAACGGTCTTCCGCTAAAAGCGCATAGGCAGGAGGTTCCGGTAACCCCGGCTCGTAGCCCAAAAGCACGGACAGGCAGGGCACATACTCTACCTCCCGCAGCGCACGCACCCTGTCGAGCGTCTGCTGGGTCGCTCGCAGCCAGAGTGCGCTCTCCGCTAAAAGGCTTGCCGATTGCGGCAGCGGTGCAGTCAGCACGGCGAAATGGGCCCGTGTAAGCTCATGTCCCTCGTTATCTTTTAAAACCACCTCTTCTCCCTCTTCTGCCAGTTGTGCCACCGGTGTCTCCAGATGCAGTGCAGCTCGATCTTTGGGCAGACGCGCCCAAAGCAGTTTCGCCAAGGTCGTTAGGCCGTAACGATAGGCGTATTTGCCGATCGTCTCATGGATGGGGTCGGGCGGCAGGAGTTCGCCATCGGCACGCCAAAGCCGCACGGGCGCCGTGATCGGCACGAGGTCGGTTGTATCTAGCTCCGCCAACAGCATGTTCATGAAGGCAGGCTCCGTTGTCTTAATGTTCTGGGCACCGTGGTCAACAATGCATCCTTCAATGCGCCTGGTGGCCACACGCCCACCTATCCCCCGACTTTTTTCGTAAATCTGCACCCGAATCCCTTCAGAACGATGCAGTAAGGCCTGCGCTGTACTTAACCCCGCAATGCCGGCCCCGACAATGGCAACGGTTGTCATGGCTTGTCTACTTCTCTTCTATGGGGCGATTTGTGCCTGGGATGAGCTGCGCCATCGCATACGAGCGCCGCACCAGCAGAATGCGCGCTTTCGCTCGCTGCCCAATGAACCGATATCCATCGTCGAGATCGAGCATCTGCCCATCGGCCCACCCAATGCAATGGTTGCCCTCCTTTAGCAAAGAGCGACGGATGCGACATTCCACAACCTGAGCTCGCTTGATTCCGGCACGGCTCTTCTCAAAAGAGGCGATCTCTCCGGCCTCGATGAGATACTTTTCGATGACCGCCTCCTCCGATGCCCGAATATAAAGCGCTTTCTCTAGCTCACGCTCCATCTCCTCTACCGTCGCTCCGTCCGGCCCGATCAAAAACTCGGCCACATCGGGATGGCAAGTAATGCGAAAAGCCTCCTTCTTTGCATACTTCGGGTCGGCCACCATGCGTCTTAGGTCTCGCTCCACCTCCAGCGAGACGCTTTCTGCAGAGGGGAGATGGCCGCGCCCTTTACAAAGAGGGCACTCTTCGCTCAGAAAGTTCAGGAGGTTGTCCGCCGTGCGCTTACGGGTCATCTCCACAAGCCCTAAACGGCTCATAGGGGAGACCTTGGTGCGCGAGCGATCTCTCTTCAGGGCAGCCTCTAAAGCCTTCACCACCGCTATCCTATCGCGCGGATTGCTCATATCAATGAAATCTATGACGATGATCCCGCCGATGTCACGCAGGCGCAGCTGGCGTGCTATCTCCTCGGCCGCCTCTAAGTTCGTTTTAAATATCGTTTCGGCAAGGCTGCTTCCACCCACGTTTTTACTCGTGTTCACATCTATAACGGTCAGCGCTTCCGTTTCGTCAATCACCAAGGAGCCGCCGGACTTAAGGTAGACCTTACGCCTCAGGTTTCTTTCGATCTGCTCCTCGATTTTGTAGTAGTCGAAGATGGGCTGAGTCCCATCGTAAAGCTGCACACGCCCGATGAGCTTAGGCGAGATGCGCTCCAACAGCGCATTGGCCTTCTCGTACTCCGCCGGGTCATCTATCACCAGGCGTTGCACATCCGAGCTAAAAATGTCGCGAATGGTTTTATAGAGCAGGGTTAGGTCTTGCATCACCAAGGCAGGTGCCTCTACCTCCTGGGCGCGCTGTTGTATCTGCTGCCAACTTTGCAGCAAAAACTGCAGGTCGGCTGCGAGTTCGGCTTCCGTTTTATCCTCTGCCTCGGTACGCACGATCAGACCAAAGCCGGGGCGGCGCAGCTTCTCCCCAATGCGTTTCAGCCGTTCTCGCTCTTTAGCGTCTTCGATCTTACGGGACACACCCAGCAACTCGGCGCCGGGCATCAGCACCACATAGCGCCCCGGCAGGGTAATGCGTGTGGAAACACGGGCGCCTTTTGTGCTACGCGGCCCCTTAATAACCTGCACTAGAAGCTCCTGCCCCACCTTAAGCACATCGCTGATGCTTTGTCGCCTTAACGCCGAGCGCCGAAAGATGCGACGCGGGCGCCATCGCAGGCGTGAGGTCGCCTCCGGCTCCTCCTCGGTAGCTTCCTCTTCGGCCTCGGCGGTCTCTAGCGCCTCCTGGATGATCTCCTCTGTCGTGCTCTGCGCTCTCTCCGCATCCTCATCCTCCTCTAAGGCCTCCGCATCCATATCCGCATCTATCACGTCCGCCGCGCCGTTTGCAACTTCGGCAATCCCAATGGGAAGAATGGCCTCTTGAGCCCCAGAGGAAAACTCGGCAGTCTCCTGGGTCTGTTCCTTGGCAAGTGCCAGAGGCTCTTGCTCCATTACGCGATTCGGCAGCACATCGCCCACGTAAAGAAAGGCGTTGCGTTCTAGCCCTATATCTACGAAGGCGGCATCCATGCCGGGCAGAACGTTCATCACACGGCACTTATAGAGGCTGCCTACCAAACGTTCGGAGCGCTCTATCTGCAGTTCCATCAGCTTGCCATCTTCCAAAACAGCAATGCGTGTTTCTCTTTCTCCCACATTCACGATGATCTCTTTGACCAACCGTCAACTCCTTTCTCCGGCAAAAACACCTGAAATCCTACTACGATTCTAGCATACAAACTTCTATCCC
>NZ_DATGKU010000121.1:0-13570 GCF_035294505.1 Chthonomonas sp.
AAAAAACTGAAGGATGGTGCGGTTCCACTTTTGCGGGTTCCACTCCATGCAACGTCGGTCGTCGGGGTCTTTACCGCCCTCCATGCCGATCTCATCCCCATAGTAGACACAAGGCGTTCCGGGGTAGGTCATCTGGAAAAGGACGGCTTGGCGTTCTTTGGGCCAATTGTCTTGGCAGAGCGTGCGCAGTCGCACGGTGTCGTGGCTGCCGAGCAGGTTAAACAGAACGGCATCGGCGGCAGGAGGATAGGAATCGCGGATTTGGGCAAGCTGTTGGTCGAAGCGAGAGGGCGTGCTGGTGTCGAACACAAAGAAGTCGAGCACGGCGGCACGCCATGGATAGTCCATCACGCTATCGAACTCATCTCCTTGAAGCCAGGCGTGCGCATCGCCCCAAATTTCGCCCACAAGATAGGCGTTGGGGTTAACGCTTTTTACCGCTTTGCGAAAGGCTTGCCAGAAGGAGGGCACCACCTGGTCTGCGGCATCCAGACGCCAACCATCTATGTGGGCTTCGCGTATCCAATAGGTGCCAACATGAAGAAAGTAGTCGCGTGTGGCCGGGTTCTCTTGGTTCAGCTTGGGCAGCCAAGGCACACCGAACCAACCCTCATAGGTACGCTGTCCTTCGGCGACCACAATGGGGAACTTGTAGATGAAATACCAGTTGCGGTAAGGGGAGCGCGGGCCTTCCTCTCGAAGGCTTTTGAAGGCGAAAAAGTCTATGCCGGTGTGGTTGAACACCCCATCGAGGATCACATGCCAACCCATGGCGTGTACCCTATCCACAAGCTTGCGGAGCAGCGCGTTGGTGCCGAACCTCGGGTCAACATGGTAGTAGTCGGTTGTGTCGTACCCATGGTTGCTACGCGCGGTGAACAGGGGGTTGAAGTAGAGGGCATTAATGCCTAAACTCTTGAGGTAGTCAAGGTGCTGTAGAACGCCTTGCAGGTCTCCGCCCATACGGTTGGTTCCGGTGGGCTTCGTGCCCCACGGCTGCACATCGGGGCCATCGTTGGAGGGATCGCCGTTGGCAAAACGGTCGGGGAAAATCTGGTAGAAAACGGCATCACGAGGCCATTGAGGCGTTACCAAAAGGGGGTAGGCTGTGGGTTCCAAAGTAAACCAGCGGGGAGGGGTATTGGTTGCTGCAAGGCGGCCGGAGGCATCGTAGCGTAACTCGGTAGGGCCGTCCTTTAAGAGAAAGGCGTAGTGTGTGGGTTGAAGCGAGGGAATATCCACACTCCCTCTCCACCGATCGTAGAGGGGGTCTTTGAGCACGATCTGCATGGGATAGGAGGCCGTACCGCCGTTGGCCTTCTGGATAAGGACGAAGCACTGGGCGACATCGTTATGGCGGGTACGAAGCGCGAACGCGAAACGGCGCTCTCCAAGTCGAGTGATGTCGGAGCGATCGGGATGGTGCAGAACGGCGGAAGGGGTGATGATGCCGTCGCCTATGCGAGCTGGGTACCGATCGTAGTCTTCAGGTTCTACGACCAGCAAGGAGTTGATGTTGGAGTTGCCATCGTCTACACCGGGGGCATTGGGGTCGTTCACCCAGGTGTTGCCGTTGATCACGAAGCGGTAGTAGTAGACTCCGGGCGGAATGGGGTAGGTGCCGACCCACGTTTTGCCGTCGGGCTGAAGTTTCAGCGGGTAGGAAGACTTATTCCAATCGTTGAAGGTGCCAGCCACGCACACGGTTTGAGCCGGTTGGGTTGGGACGTAACGGAAAGTGATGGTGCGTGTAAAGGGTACTTTGGCAGAGGACATAGCTTGTGTTGTCGTTTGAGGACGATGCAGGGCTTTTACCGGCAGGAGACCGGCTTGCACGAACATCAAACCGAGCGTTGCCCATAAAGCGATCACGATGAAGCGGCGTTGCGAAGCCCATTGCTTGTACATGGAGATATTGTACCAAAGAGGAGGCAACATTGCGGTTGCCCGTCTATCGGCTAAGCATCCCCCTATGACTGACGTCGGCAACGGCACCAAGTGGCAACTGTTGCACCTGTTGATCGATCTTTTGCCAATGTCTCAGCAGCCATTCTGCTTGCCCCCAAATACCGAGTTTAGAGAACGTTTTTGGCAGGAAAATTGCCCTTACCCTGTTCTGTCTAAGGGCTGTGCGCTCGGCTTCATTGTGGCGGATCGCATGGTCTAAGGTAACGACAACCCAGCCTTCATTGCCGGCATGACGAATCCAGGTTATATCCCTCTCACTCGGCGAAAATCTTTCGGTAAGATGCTGTGCTTCGACATCAAGCTCCCTAAGAATATTTACCAGACGAGGTGAAATGGGGTTATCAAAGAAATACATGGGTATTAGGCGGCTTGACGGCGTTCCTGTTCATAGGAGATCGCTGCATTCACTGCGGCCTCATCCATATTGTACCAGCGGGCGATATCCGTAGGGGGTGTACCATTTTGAAACATCTGGTAGAGTATGGCGGTTGGCACTCCTGATTTGTCTTCGATAGGTTTGCCGAAAGCACGATGAGGATCAATCACAATGGGGTTGTGCCGGCCTTTAGGCCAATATCTCAACGGCTCCAGGCCACCGTAATCTAGCTTAACAAAGAATTCACGAGCAATGCTTTCCAGCACCAGTTGCCCTTTGTTTATGTCCATCATGATCCTTGATCTCGACGGCTCTTCGCGCTCTTCTAAAAGTTTTTGGGATAATTCAACGAAGATGCGTTTTCCATCGGTAGCAAAACGTGGAAGAATAAAAGGTCTTTCTGTCTCAAACAGCTCCGACGCCCTCTTCATTGCAAGCCTGATTGTCTGTAAGGAAACACCGGCTTGTCTAAACAGACGAATGACGTTCAGCTCAAGCAGATCATGGAAGGTAAGAATTATCTCGCCGTTTAGCCTTAAAACACCATGACAAATCACCGGCGGTATTCTGCGTCGATCTGTGGAGTATATTGAATAGCCTTCGACCCATCTTCGGAGCTGGCTCGTTTTTAGTTGTAAAATATAGGCCGCTTCAGATAGGGTATAAAGTCCAATGCCGGTAAGGGTCTGTTCCATAGTTGGTCACTTTTTCATATGCTTCCATAGATATAATACCTTAAAACACTGCAAAGGCATCGTGTTTAGCTTAGCTCCTCTCCAAGTTCTCACTCTTATCTCATCCTTGTGTCCTCGCAGACAGCAGTGCAGCGGCCAGCGAGATAGGCGATGAAGGAAACGACACAGGCCGCTGAGGCGGTCAGCCCCCCCTGCCTGATAGAGGGAGGAGATGGGCATTGAAGAACCGATGATACGCCTGTCATTTCGAGCCGAAGGCGAGGTGAACACATGTCATTTCGAGCCGATGCCACCACTGTCATTTCGAGCCGAAGGCGAGAAATCTTGAGTTTCAATTCTCAGCAGTTCTGAGGGGGTAGGAGGTGGGGCTGCAGAGACTGCCAATCTCGCGGTTCTAGAGAAAGTCAGCAAAGCAAGCCGACCTTGTCCGCCCCCTATCCCTTCCTTTCCCCCTATTAGGGAGAAAGGGTGCTATGATGGTTAGTTTCCGAAGGGAAGTTATCATAGAAAAACTGCCAATGGGCTTGTTGGTCTCCCCTCTCCCTGATAGGGGGAGGGGCGGGGGGGTGGGGGCTTGTAGGGGTAGGCCTTGAAGAGCCGGTAAGATAGACGCCTGTCATTTCGAGCCGAAGGCACCTGTCCTTTCGTGCCGAAGGCGAGATGAACACATGTCATTTCGATCCGCAGGCGAGATGAACAACTGTCATTTCGAGCCGAAGGCGAGAAATCTTGAGTTTCCATTCCCACAAGCTCTGAGGGGGAGGGGTGGGACTGTAGAGACTGGTAGTTGGTAGAAACCGTCATGCACCCGGTTCTAGAGCCAATTCGCAGAGCACGCCGACTTTGTTCGCCCCCTATCCCGTCCTTTCCCCCGATTCGGGAGAAAGGGGGCTATGATGGTTAGTTTCCGAAGGGAAGGTTATCACAGGAAACCGCTAGTAAGCTTATTGGTCTCCCCTCTCCCTGATAGGGGGAGGGGCGGGGAGGTGGGGGCTTGAAGAGCCACAGACGAGATCAACACCTGTCATTTCGAGCCGAAGGCGAGAAATCTTAAGTTTCAATTCCCACCGGTTCTGAGGGGGTAGGAGGTGGGGCTGCAGAGACTGCCAATCTCGCGGTTCTAGAGAAAGTCAGCAAAGCAAGCCGACCTTGCTCGCCCCCTATCCCCTCCTTTCCCCCTATTAGGGAGAAAGGGGGTTATGATGGTTAGTTTCCGAAGGGAAGATTATCATAGAAAACCGCCGATGACCTTACTGGTTTCCCATCTCCCTAATAGGAAGTAGGGTTGTAGGGATAACCCTTGCGGGAAAAGGCGTAGTGCGCAGCACCGTCGCTCTTGAGGCTACCCCACTCCAAACGACATGCGAATGGATGGGTTCACCGAGAGATGGTCCATCGAAGGAAATTGAGAGTGAGGTTGGCAACCTGAAAGAATTCTCAGATAGCTTTAAGGTTCTTCTAAGAGGCGACCTCGTACAATAAATTAACGATTCTGCAAAGAAAGGAGTTTAAATATGGCGTCGTTGCGTTCAACCTTTGGGTTTGTGCTGGTACTTGGCCTGGCGATAATGCCTTCTACGGTCGCCCTAGCACAACAACATCCCTCTCACACAAAACATCCCGCTGCAGTGGCCAAAATAAGCGCGGCTCGGGCAAAACAGATCGCGCTTAAGCGCTATCACGGTCGTGTCGTCGGTAAGGTGGCCTTGGAGAATGAGGAGGGAATTTGGCAATACAGCGTGATGGTGCGCTCGGGCAAAACCCTGCGCGAGGTGATGGTGGATGCTAAAACGGGCAAAATAGACAACGTGGAGGTAACAACCGCCGAAAAAGAGCGGGCGGAAGCCAGGGCGGAAAAGGCGAAAGCCAACGGCCATCGCGCTCCAAAATCCCCCAAAAAGCCTTAATCCTCTACCCATAGAAAACCTCACCGATGGTGCTGTTGGGGCGATGCGGCCCATCGTCCGTGCGCGGGTCGTTGTCAACCGACCTATCGTGTAGGGGCGGGGTACCCCCGTCCCTACAAGGCACAAGCCGCCTGCATACGATCGGCGGTAGTTGACACGGTGTGCGGGCAGGAGTCTTCCCGCCTGCCTTTTTCTTCAATCGCCCTCCTTCACCCCTATTGACAGATCGGTGCGATCCCTCTATAATTACCTCCGTAGGCTCCGCTCGTTGAGAACGGAGTTATTAGTCAAAACAAGGAGTAAAGGGATGAAGCTTTGGTATGGCCTCGGAGCGGCTCTCCTCTGCTTTACGCTAGGAACCGTCGCCAGCAATGCAACACCACATGGAGCAAAACCTATGAAGCACCTTCTGGTTGTTACCGTAACTAAAGGCTTTCGACACGACAGCATCCCCGTGGCGGAGCAGGTGATCCAGATGTTGGGAGAGAAAACCCACGAGTGGGACACCGATTTTGTGCGCACCGATGAAGAGATGCAAGAGAAGATGACGCCGGAAGCCCTCAAAAAGTATGATGCGGTGGTGTTTGCCAATACCACCGGCGTGTTGCCTCTGCCCGATCCCCAAGGTTTCCTCGACTACATCAAAGACGGACACGGGTTCGTGGGGATGCATTCGGCCAGCGACACCTTTCACACGTGGCCCGGCCAGCAAGATGGGGTGTCAGAGTACATTCAGATGCTGGGCGGCGAATTTCTGACTCATCATGCGCAGAGTGTCGCCGATATCCACATTGAAGACACCCACTTCCCCGGCATTCGTGAGCTGATGGCGGAAGGGGAAAAGGCCGGCGGCGGGCCGAACACACCGGTTGAACAACTGCAGCAGGGCCATAGCGTGGTCTACGACCACACCTGGCTCGTCTTCGACGAGATGTACATTCTTAAGAACAACGATCGCACCAAGGTGCACGTCATCCTCTCGATGAATCACTACCCGAACGACGGCAGTCCCGATGCCGGTAAGCCAGGCGACCATCTCATCGCGTGGTGCAAGAGTTACGGCAAAGGGCGTGTCTTTTATACCGTGCTCGGCCACCGACAGGAGATGTGGCGCGATCCGCTCTATCAACAGCTGATTTTAGGCGGCATTCGCTTTGCCCTAGGGCTTGCCCACGCCAACACCAAACCTAGCCCTCCGCTCTCTACGGCAGGGAAATAACAGGATCGTTTGTATCTATGCGGAGGGCCTTTGGCCCTCCGCATCCCTTAGGAGGCAAGAGATATGACCACTACCGCCGCGACGTTCCAACCTACCACCTCGCGCGTGGAAGATATTGAGCTATATGCCGATGCGCTCGACCCACGGCAGGCGGCCGCTCTTTACCATACGCACGGCTGTTTCGTTGTTCGAGGGCTTATGAAGCCCTACCTGGCCGAGATACAGCGGGATATCGAAGCGGCCGCACAACAGGCCATTGCCCTGCTGGATCAGGCGGTGAAAGTGCCTGAGGGATGGGTAACGCCGGATGGAACGCTATTTCTGCCGGCTCCGCCGAACTTTCCGCGAGATAAGCAGATCATGGTTTTGGCGTTCAACTACACCACAAGTGCCGCCTTCTTCCGCAGCGCCTTCGATAGCCGCCTGCTCGATATTGTGGAGGCCATCTTAGGGCCCAACATCGAGCTGTTTATTAACGGGCAGTGTCTCTATAAAGAGCCGGTCGGTGGCCATCCTAAAAACCTGCATCAGGATTCGGCCTATTTCGAGCACCGTTACGAGGGGCCTGTTGCCTGTTTGAGCTATGTGGTGGATACCGACTTGGTTAACGGAGCCTTACATGTAGTGCCCGGCTCGCATCGGCTGGGCACGCTGCCCCATATAGACACCTTCTCCCATCTCGGCCTCGACCCACAGGACTGGCCATGGGAAAGCACGCTGCCCATTATCGGAGAGGCTGGCGATGCCATCTTCTTCCATGTGCGCACCATTCACGGCTCCCAGGAGAATCGCTCGAGCCGGCCACGCCCCGTGTTTATTCATCGCTATCGGGCAGCAGAAGACTACGTGGTGATAGGGGCGACAACGGTGGCGAACCGTCAAGAGGCCGAAAAGCGCATTGCAGAGGCACGCAAAGAGAACCAAAAGGGGCTTATGGTGCGCGGCTTTCGCACCTACAACCCCATGCGCGGTTGACCGCTGGCGGCAGCTCTGCTTAAAGGCGTTTCTGGAAAGGAGAGGAGCGGTTGGAGAAGTTCGTCCATCTGGTTTTCAACGCCCACATAGACCCCGTTTGGTTATGGCCCTGGCAGGCAGGCCTAGATGAGGTGCTGGCGACATGCCGCAGCGCCTGCGACCGGCTCGATGCCCATCCCGATCTGGTCTTTACACAAGGGGAGGCATGGGCATTCTACCAAATAGAGCAGATAGACCCCGAACTGTTTGAACGAATTCGCGCCTATGTACGGCAGGGACGTTGGGAGATCGCCGGAGGATGGTGGATTCAACCCGACTGCAACCTGCCGAGCTTCTGGGGATTTGAAAAGCAGATCGCCCTCGGCAAGCGTTACTTAGAGGAGCGGTTCGGCTTCTTTCCTCGGGTGGCCTACAACATCGACTCGTTTGGCCATGCCGCCACGTTGCCCAAGCTCCTACGACAATTCGGCCAGGACGCCTACGTTATGATGCGCCCTCAAGAGCATGAGATGCCGTTGCCCGCTCGTCTCTTTCGCTGGCGCGGGTTTGAGGATGGGCCGGAAGTGACGGTGTTTCGCATTGCGCGCGCCTACACAACGCGCGACATCACGCTAGAGCATGTACAGGCCGCGCTTTCCGAATTGCCCGAAGGCATAGAGCACACGATGTGCTTTGTGGGCCTGGGCGACCATGGCGGCGGCCCCACAGAACGTCAAATTGCCTGGTGTAGGGAGCACGCCACGGCCATTCCCGGCTGGCGCATGGTTTTTTCCTCCCCAAGCCGCTTCTTTGAGGCTATCTCCTCGCAACGCGAGCGCTTGCCGCTTGTAACCGGTGAACTTCAACACCATGCCATAGGCTGCTATAGCGTTTACAGGCCTATTAAAACCGCCGTAAGGAAAGCGGAACATCGGTTGCGCCAGGCGGAGCTGCTGCTAGGTGCGGAGGGCTTGGAGGGCGAGGCCTCAAAGGAGTGGTACGAGCGTGCTTGGCGCAGGGTCTGTTTTGCCCACTTCCACGACACTTTAGGGGGAACCTGCATTCCTTCCGCCTACCCGGCCATTCTCGAACAGGTTGGAGCGGCCATCGCCGACGCCGAAGAGGCGCTGCACATGCGGCTGCGGAAACTGCTTCAAACGTTCCCTGAGGATTCGTGCCAAAGAATCGTCGCGATGAACGCCTCCGATAGCCCCTTTGAGGGCTACCTGGAACACGAACCGTGGCTCGATTGGCAAACATGGCCCTCCAATGCGTCGCTGATAGATGAGGCGGGTCACCCGATCCCCTTTCAGCTTATGGAACCGGAAGCCTGTTCGTATGGACTTACCCGGCTTCTCTTCCGCACAAGCCTTCAGCCTTACGAGGTGCGAACCGTCGCGCGCATTGCCCCTGTTGCCTCTGCAACCTCGCCAGGGGTGACCATAGAGGGAGAGGCTATCCGTAACGATCGCGGCGTGGGCTGCGATGGAGAGCACCTGCAGTTCAACGGCTCTCTCGCCCTGCAGGCTCCCTATCTCGTATTCCTAGAAGACCCCACAGATACATGGTCACATGGAATCGATCGCTATGCGACACAGCCCATGGCTCAAGTCCAATGGAGCGCACCCATCCTCCTCGATCGCGGACCTCTGATGGGTTCTCTCCATAGGGAGGGACAGTTGGGGGCAAGCCCACTTCGCGCCGAATGGCGGGTTTACGCGGAGGAAGCGTTTGTGGAAATGCGCTTAAGCCTCTGTTGGATGGAGCCGAGAAAGGTGCTCAAGCTGGTTGTTCCGCTGCCTAAACCGGCGGTAAGGCGCTACGATGGCATCCCCGGAGGATGGCTCGAACGGGCGAATGACGGAGCAGAACGCCCGATCCGCGACGCCATGTTGATGGTTCTCGCAGACGGCTCCCAGGTGGGAGTGGTCTGCCCGGATGTTTTTGCCGCCGATGCCACCTCGGAGCTTATCCGACTAACCCTGCTGCGCAACGCCCTCATGGCACATCACGACCCCCATCCCGGCCGCTCCGTTCGGGTAGAGCTATCTGATAGGGGAACCCATCTGTTTCGGTTCCGCTTTTTCTACTGGGAGAACCGTCCCCCTGCTTCATTGCAGGAAAGCACACAACAACTCGACGCCCACGCTCTCATGCTCCATCGCCCTCCTCTCTTGGCCGACCTAACTCGGGGAATGCTTCGGGATGCGCGTTTTTAACCCCGATGGGTCGGTTGCAGGAGAAACCGAGAGGGCGTCGAATTAAAAAAGAGAAACCTGCGAAGAGGAGTGAGATGGTTTATGGCTTCGACGGAACCGGTGCGCATCGGGATCATGTCGTTTGCGCATCTTCATGCAGATAGTTACGCCCATTGCATTGTGTCTCGACCAGATACGGAGTTGGTTGGAATCGCCGATCACGATCCGGAACGGGCGCGTAGGAAAGCGGAGCAGTTCCAAACCGAAGTGTTTCCCGATTATGAGGCGCTTTTGGCCGATTCGCGTGTGCAGGCGGTTGTGATCTGCAGTGAGAACGCCCGACATCGCAAGCTAACCGAAATGGCCGCCGCTGCCGGCAAGCATGTGCTCTGTGAAAAGCCCATCGCGACCTCAATGGCCGATGGGGAGGCCATGATCGCCGCCTGTAAGGCGGCCGGGGTGCAGCTGATGATCTCCTTTCCCTGTCGCTACTCTCCGGTGATGCAGCGCCTGAAAGCTCGACTCGATCAGGGAGATGCCGGCACCATCCTGGCCTTTCGGGGCACCAATCGCGGGCGCAATCCTGGAGGGTGGTTCAACATCCTCTCCGAATCGGGCGGTGGGGCCACCATCGATCACACCGTGCACGTGGTAGACCTTATGCGTTGGCTTACCCGTTCGGAAGTCAAGCAGGTCTATGCCGAGATCGGCAACGGCATCGAACACAAGCCGTTTGACGATGTGAGCTTCCTCAGCCTTACATTCGAGAACGGAGTTTTTGCCACCCTCGACGCCTCCTGGTCGCGCCCTAAATGCTTTCCCACCTGGGGCGACGTCACCTTGGAGGTGGTTACCGACAAAGGCACCCTTTCGATGGATATGTTCAGCCAAAATCTCGTGCTCTATTCGGATCGCGACAAAAGCATCACCTGGCATAACTGGGGCGGCAACATGGATGACGGCCTCATCGGCGCTTTCGCCGAAGCCGTTCGCGAGAACAAGCCGGTTCCCATTACCGGTGAAGATGGCCTGCGTGCCGTTGAGGTGGCCTTTGCCGCCTACCGTTCCGCCGAGCGTGTGGCCCCTGTAACCTTGCCCCTCGAAGCCTCTTGAAGTGATTGCGCGGCCTTGCCCTAAAATCGAGAGTGGGGTCCCTTTAGCCCACTCTCGATTTTTCTGTCTGCCCCGAAAGGCGCGATAAGCTTCTCTACATGTCTGCGGAGCATGCGGTGAGGGTTGGAAACGGGCTTGCGCACGATCTCTAAAAACGGCATAGAGCCGGAGTAGAGGCGTTGCCCTGCCGCCTTACGGCCGGAAACCGTGAGGCTGACGCCGCAGTAGGCCGTTTTCATGGTGTTGATGTCGGCCTGTGAAAGCCCGGTGAGGTTATAGACGTTGGGGCTAACGCTCATCACATCGGTGTCGTTGGGGCTATGGCCTGCCAGCCCCAACGCATGGCCAAACTCATGTGCTGCCACCGGCGCGATGTTGGGCACGCCCGTGAGGTAGGTCATATTGAAGGTGATGGTGGCGCTTTGCATCTCGCCGCTCCCATTCACCGTATAATCGGTGATGGCGCCGTAGTTCGTAAGCCCCATATTCTCAAACTGCACGGTGATGTTGGCCTGTGAGGCGCTGCTAACCAGATTGAACTGCCCTACCGTGCCCAGCGCCTGCGACCACCAACTAAATCCGTTGATGGCTTGAGCAATGCGATCGGGCGTGGCCAGATTACTGCTTACGATGTAGACGTTCAGCGGGAAATGGGTCCAGTGGTACAGATGGTTTGGCTGGCCTGTAGCCGGGTCATCGGCCGCGGCGAAGTTGGGCAGATAGGTAGAATCGGTGCATCCGCCGCTGCTTGGCAGAATGGTGACACTGCCAGAGAGGGTGCTGCCGGTATGGTCACCGGGAAGCCCGATGGTGGCGCTGGAACTAAAGGGGATGGAGCCGGTGCCCCCGCTCCCACAACCGGCCAACAGAGCAAGCAGAAAGCAGAAACCCGCTATTTGCCCCCAAGAGATTTTCGTTGAACACATGGCAAACCTCCGAAAAATACCGGCTTGATTATCGGCTAGCGGCTGTGGGGGATTAGGGATAAATCGAGGAGGACATGCCAATTCAAAAGTAGAAATAACTTCTACCCCTACTAGCAAAGATATATTTTATATGGGAGCAGGAAAGGTATGTCTGTACTTTTCCATCGTTATCCGGAGACACGGCGGAAGTTTCTTTCGTATGTGCTCACCACCATGGCGGCTATCGGGTTGCCTTTGGGGAGTAAGGAGGAGGCTATCGCCGCAGAGCGATTGTCTCGCCTTGTATCAAATGATGCCGTTTCATTTGGCCTTATCGGTTTTGGAGGAACCGGTGGTATTGTTTTCCCAAACGACTTAAAGGCGGTGATTGACTTAAAACGCCATTTGGGGGCGAAAGGCGATGGCATTCACGATGATACAGAAGCTCTTCAAAAAGGCATTAATCTAAGTTGCGGGCACGATATAAATACGAGAGTACTTTACATCCCTAATGGAACTTACCGTATCACCAGAACGCTCACGGTCAACTTGCCGACGGATAGGTCAGGAATAGGGCCTTGGATTTATGGTCAATCGCGTGATGGAGCCGTCATCCGATTGGACAATGGGATAAATGTTGGGGCGGTTCTACAGACGCATCCGCGCGATAAAGACCCTGGTTCTGCCGATTGGTTTATGCGAACCCTTTGCAACTTGACCATTGACGTTGGCAACAATCCGAACACGGATGGCATCCGCTTCTTCTCAAATAACACGGGCATTATCAAAAATGTTAGGATAACCGGCCGGGGTCATATCGGTATCAACTCATTTATGGAACTCAACGGCCCTAACATTGTGGAGGACACAATCGTTGATGGTTTCGATATCGGAATAAGAAGTGAGTGGATGTGGGGACAGACTTTATCGAGGGTAACTATTCGAAATTGCAAAACAGGTTTGGAAGTTGAAGGTAATGCGGTTGCTGCTGAAGACTTGGTTATGGAAAATGTTACCTTACCGGTTCATAACAAACTGCCAAATAACTGGTTTTGGTGGTCGGGGGTTCTCGCGATCGTCGGTGGCCGCTTCGTCAATGGCGATCCAGACGGTCCGGCAATTTTGAATGAAGGCGTTCTTTATGCCCGTGACATCACGGTTAACGGTTTTAAGCTCGCAATAAAAAGTGCCACACAGGCAGGTGATGTGGTCGGGCCGAGGGTGTTTGAGTACGTTTCCCACGAAGTCAAAAGGCTCTTCAATACTTCTCCACCATACGCTATGAGGTTACCCATCAAGCGTGAACCGATGGTGCCTTGGGAAACGGACTTAAATAATTGGGTTTGTGCTAACGATTTTGGCGCCGTTGCCGGCGATAATAAAGATGACACGGTCGCTATTCAAAAAGCTATTGACTTTGCTGCATTGCATAAAAAAACAGTTGTCTATTTGCGCGGGGTCGGCGGGCCTGACCCTAATTGGTACACACTTAACGGTGAGGTGCATGTGCATGGCACCGTTAGACACATCATCGGCTTGGGGTTCGGTCGTGTTGTGGCTGGTGAGAAGGGAAAGTTAATTATTGACGATAACAGCGCACCCATCGTTAAATTTGAGAATATTCAAGCTTTCGGCCAACGGCCACCGATTATTGAAAATCGCTCGAAGCATCGAGTGCTCTGTCTGGAGAGTTGCGATTTAAAAGTTTTGGGGACAGGGAGAGGCGATATTTTCGTAACCAACTGCCCTTCACATATTGAAATGAGGAGTAAAGGGCAAAGCTTGTGGGCACGACAGCTGAACCCTGAAGGCGACAGCGATATCGGTTTAGTTATTAACGCAGGGGGTGATCTTTGGATTTTAGGGATGAAAAGTGAGGGACGAGGCGTGAGAGTCCGAACATGTGATGGTGGGCGAACGGAAGTGTTCGGCGTCTTCATGTACGGCTTCGGAACACCGCCTACTGACAACCGCCCCATTTTCGACATTGACAATGGCCAGATGTGTGTGATGGGAATTCGAGAAATTGCTTTCAATGCGCCCACATATAATGTTAAAGTGCGTGAACGACGTGGTAACGAGACACGCGAATTTCGCCTGAAACCTGGCGAGCACGGTTGGATAGGCTGGGCACTTTACAGCGGCTGGTCAAAAGGGAAGTTCTGACGCTTGTAACGCGTTTCTGCTGCCTGTGCAATTGGCCTAAAAGACCACGAACCGTTTCCCTAAGCGTTT